>JAIEDQ010000157.1 GCA_029067895.1 Oscillospiraceae bacterium
AAGTATAAAAGAAAAACCGCCAGACCGCATATCAGGGATACCAGAAACATTGCAGCGGTTCCTTCCCATGACTTTTTCCGTCGACAGGTTTCAAATGTACTTTGTGTTTTCCGAAAAGAATGCCAAACAGAGCAGCTGCTGCATCTCCCGTTCCCCACATGAGAATGGCCGTGGCGGCGGCATACGGTTTGCCGAAGATTCCCCATGCCACTACTGCAACGGCAGCAAACATCAGGAACAGCATAAGCAGGCTTTTTTTGATCTCGCCCGGCTTCTTTTGAACAAATAAGCCGTTAAACCAGCTTTCCTTTTCAAGAATTGCAAGCAGCGGATAGAGAAGTCCAGCAATCAGGCAGGACGTCCCAGCGCTCCAGAATAATTGCCGGATGTATTATGATATGGCTAACCGATGCAATAAGCGCCGTGAAAGTCATGATAAAAGTGCTTGTTCCCACAGCGGTTTTCAGCTCCATTCCGAGAAATGCGGTAAAAACAATAAGCATCATCATACCGCCGCCTGTCCCAACAAAGCCTGTGCCGAACCCTATAGTCAATCCGAAAAACAGGGATATAGCAACGCCTTTCCAATCAAGCTTCTCGCCCTTGCCCGCTGTATTTTCCCGTGATGTGTCCGGTTTTATCAGAAAACGTATGCCAATAAAAAATGTCAGAAACAGCGTAAAGCTTCCCAATACTACATTTCCCGCAAGCCATGCCGCATAGCTGCCGACTGTACTCATTGTGAGGATACACGTCAGCATGATCCAGCCGCGTTTCAGGTCAATATTTTTGTGTTTTGCATATGTAATTGTTGTTACTGCCGACCCAAGAATATCTGATGCAAGCGCAATGGCGGTAGCCCGATATGCGCCGTTTTCTCCGCTGAAGCTTGGGCAAAGTACGATCAGTAGCGGCACCATTACGGTCGCTGCCGAAAGTCCTGCAAGACCTGTCCCTATACCCGCACCAAGCGCTGCAATTATACACCATATATATTCCATAGACTTTCCTCCGTAAATTCTGCAAAGAAGTAAATGTTAGCTTTTTGAAAGATACACTCTCTGTTATAAAATTTGTTTTCCCTCAAACCTCCTGCACAATTCTTTAACAAACAATTCCGCAATTGGTGAAAACACCTGATATTTTTTCCATATGATATACATTTTGGTTTCAAGCCTCGGTTCAAGGGGACGGAAACAAAGTCCGCTTTCCTCGCTTGTATCCGTAAGCTTGTCAAAGGTAAGCATATATCCAAGTCCCTCGCGGACAAAAACCGCGCCGTTATAGCAAAGATTGAGAGTACCCGAAAAGTTAAGTTTTTCAGCGTTCTCTCCGCACCAGCGGGGAATATCCACTCTCATTGCTTGGTCGGAGCATATCAGCGGCAAACCGAATAAATCTTCCGCCCGAATAGATTTATTTTTTGCAAGCGGACTGTCCCGCCGCATAACAACGCCCCACACGTCCGCGCCCTGCACTTCAAGGTAGTTGTACTTCGACAGGTCGGGAGGTTCAACAATAAACGCTAAATCAAGCAGTCCCCTGTCAAGCTTTTCCGCAGCCTGTTCGGTGTTGCCGCTTGAAAGATGATACCGCAGCATAGGATATTTTTCGGTAAAACTTTTTACCGCCTGCGCAAGATATTTTATCAGATATGATTCGGCGCAGCCTATATAAATGTCGCCGCCGTTTATTTCGTCCAAGGAAGAAAATTCCGCCACGGTCTTGTCGGTCATTTCAATAATATCCTCCGCGCGCTTTCTCAAAAGCATACCCTCGTCGGTAAGCCGCAGTCCGCCGTTTTTTCGAATAAAAAGCTTTTTGCCCAGTTCTTCCTCCAATGCTTTCATTTCCTTTGAAAGGGACGGCTGGGAAACGTGCAGGGTCTCGGAGGCTCTTGTCATATTTTCCTCCCGTGCGATTTCTAAAAAATATCTTAATGTGCGCAGTTCCATTTTATCATCTCCTATACTAATTGTACTGCAAAGTATTATTCCTGTCAAGAATAATGCAAAATAAAAAACAGGTATTAGACATATTGCAAAAAGCGTGGTATACTAATATCAGAACTCAAAGGAGGCGTTTAAAATGGCAGAAGCTTCCGACAGATACGGCATTATTTTTCAAAATCTTGCCGACGCAGGCTGTGAAAAGGAAACGGCTGAAAAGTGTACGGA
>JAIEDQ010000158.1 GCA_029067895.1 Oscillospiraceae bacterium
ATTTAATGGAGGATTTCCAATGAGTATTAAAGCAGTAGTTTTTGACATAGGCGGGACGCTTATGGAGTACCGCAATATGCCGAATGTGTGGATAGATTACTATAAAACAGGGTTTGAGTTTGTCCGTGACAAGCTGGGATTTGACATTTCCGACAGCGATATTGCCAAGTACGTTTAGGGACTCAACTGCATTGAAAAAACAAAAAGCAAAGCTTTATCGTTATAAATTTTTGGAGGTGCTGAAATGAATAAACCAAAGATGATATTATTTGATTACGGTCAAACTCTTGCAGACGAAAAGAAATTTGACGGAATTGCAGGAACGAAAGCCTTGCTTGAATATGCGGTAGAAAACAGGTTTGACCTTACTCCCGAACAAATTCAGGCAGAAGCTGATAAAATAAATAATGAAATAGGTAGGTTCAATCCTGAAAGAATACATCTTTTTCAAATTGAAATTCCCAGCGGTATGTTCACAAAATATTTTTACGGTTCTTTGGGAATAACGTTTTCTCCCACGCTGTCACAGGACGATATTGACCGTATATTCTGGGACGCATCTTCTCCTGCAAAGCCGACCGAGGGTATTTCCGATTTGCTTTTGTATTTGAAAGATTTACATATCCGAACGGGCGTTATAAGCAATATTTCTTACGGCGGAAATGTTGTTGCCGAACGTATAAACAAACTTCTGCCCGATAATGACTTCGAGTTTATAATTGCTACAAGCGAGTATATGTTCCGAAAGCCGAACAGGAGAATTTTTGATCTGGCATTGGTCAAGGCAGGGCTTGAAGCAGGTGACGTTTGGTATATCGGAGATAATTTTGAATGCGACGTTATAGGTTCTCATAATGCGGGAATGACTTCCGTGCTTTATGACGGAGCTTCCGAAAAGCGTTTGGATAAATCGGCGGATTTTGAATATCTGCACATTCACCATTGGGACGAGCTTATTATGACTATTCAAAATAAAAATCAGAGAAAGAAAGGAAAACAGCCATGATCTCGGAAAGCAACCTTAACCGGTACCGTCTGTTCTGCGCCGTTGCAGAGTGCGAAAGCATTTCCCGCGCCGCAGAGATAAACTACATCAGCCAGCCCGCCATAAGCAAGGCTATCACAAAAATGGAGGAAAGCCTCGGCACGCAGCTTTTCGTCCGCAACCACAGGGGAGTGACCCTTACCGACGAGGGAAAGCTTTTGTATGAACAGCTTAAAACCGCCTTTGACATAATCCACGAGGGGGAGGACAAGCTCCGCCGTATTAACGAGCTTGGCATAGGCAGGCTTCGTCTCGGTGCGAGCGCGATTTTGTGCAAGCATATGCTTCTGCCGTACCTGAAAGGCTATATCGAGGAAAATCCCCATGTAAAAATAACGGTGGACTGCCAGTCCTCCGCAAAGCTTATCAGACAGCTTACTGACGGGAGGATAGATGTCGCCCTTACAGTAAAGCCGGAAAATCTTTCGGACATAGGCTTCTACTCCCTCGGAGAGATCGAGGATGTTTTTGTTGCTACCCAAACATATATAAACAACCTCCACATCAGGGAGGAATCCGCTGTTTTCGAGAAAGCCAACATAATGCTTCTTGACGGCGAAAACGCCTCCCGTATGCACGTTGACCGCTATTTTGCCGAGAACGGTATCGTTCCCGAACACATTCTTGAAGTAAGCGGAATGGATATGCTTATCGAGTTTGTCAAAACGGGAATAGGCGTTGCCTGCGTGATAAAAAGCTTTGTTCAAAATGAGCTGGAGGAGGGAAGTCTGACAGAGATACCGCTGACCGTCCCCATAAATAAAAGAGAGGTAGGCTTTGCATACATGAAAAACGCAAAGCCCGCCCCTGCGGTTGAACGGTTTATGAATTTTTATGAGAATTATCCTTCATAAGCTTGTATTCGATACTGTCGATAAGGGCTGTGACCGACGCGTTTATAACGTCTGTTGAAGCGCCCACCGTCGTCCAGATGTCCTTGCCGTCCGTGCTTTCTATAAGCACCCTTACGTTTGCCGCCGTAGCCGCGCTTCCGTCGATAACACGAACCTTGTAGTCGATAAGATGAACGTCCGCGACCTTTGGATAAAATACCGTCAAAGCCTGCCTGAGAGCTTTGTCTATGGCGTTTACGGGACCGTCGCCCTCGTCCGCGGCAATTTCGGTCTTACCGTTTACCGCCACCTTTACGATAGCCGATGAGGGATTTTGCAGGTCTCCTGCTTTTTCTCCGATAATTTTAAAGTAGCTTATCTCAAAGAAATTCTCGATCTTTCCGAGGTATTTCTTGACCAACAGCTCAAATGAAGCCTCCGCCGCTTCGTACTGATAACCTTTGAACTCCATGTCTTTGAGCAGGTCGATGATATCCTTTGTTTCTGGACTTTCCTTTGTAAGCTCGGGGGCAATCTCGTTTATGCGGTGGAGGATAGCGGAGCGTCCCGCCACCTCTGACAGCAGAATATTTCGTTTGTTTCCCACGGCTTCGGGAGTGATATGCTCGAAGCTGCGGGGATTTTTCTTTACCCCGTCCGCGTGCATACCGCCCTTGTGGGAGAACGCGCTTTTACCTACATAGGGCATTGAGCCTGCAAGCTTCATGTTGCAGACCTCGGCTATATAACGCGCAAGTTGAGTAAGCTTTGCTTCGCTTTCCTGAGGAACGCACTGTACACCAAGCTTCAGCTGCAAATTAGCTATAACGCAGGACAGGTTTGTGTTTCCGCACCGTTCGCCTATGCCCGTGACAGTACCCTGCACCTGTAAAGCTCCGGCCTTTACAGCGGCGACGGAATTAGCCACCGCGCAGTCTGTGTCGTTGTGACAGTGTATTCCGACAGGTATCTTCACGGTTTCCACCGCTTTTTTTGTGATCTCTGCGATCTCGTCGGGAAAGCAGCCTCCGTTCGTGTCGCAGAGAACGGCTGAGTATGCTCCCGCCTCCTCGGCGGTTTTAAGAGTTTTCAAGGCGTATTCGGGATTTTCCTTGTAGCCGTCGAAAAAATGCTCCGCGTCAAAGAAAACCTTTTTGCCTTTTGCCGTAAGGAATTTTATGGTGTCGGAGATCATGTTCAGATTTTCTTCAAGAGTTGTGTTTATTATCTCCGTAGCGTGCATATCCCAGCTTTTGCCGAAAACCGAAACGTACTCCACGTTGGTGTCAGCAAGGGTACACAGATTTGCGTCCTCCTCGCAGGAAATGTTTTTTCTCCTTGTAGAACCGAATGCCACAAGCTTTGAGTGTTTGGGCGGACATTCCTCCGCACGCTTGAAAAATTCAAGATCTTTAGGGTTTGACGCGGGATTTCCCGCCTCGATAAAATCAATGCCGAAATCGTCCAGAGCCCTCATAACGTTTAATTTGTCCTCGACGGAAAAGTTCACGTTTTCGCCCTGCGCGCCGTCACGCAGCGTTGAATCGAATATAGTTACTTTATTCATAAAAATCACCCTCATTTATCTATTTCAAGTATCGGTTCTGCGATCGAAGCCCCCGCGGGAACCATCGGCAGCACGTTTATATCCATGTCGATAATGCAGTTTATCAGTACGGGCTTGTTAATGGCAATTGCATTTTCAAGCACGGGACGGATATCGCTTTTCGTCCGTATCGTCATAGCCTCGATGCCGACCGCTTTTCCCAGCAGCTCGAAATCCGTTGGCTTTTCAAGAGTGGTCTGGGAAAAATGATTGTTGTAGAAAAGCTTCTGCCACTGACGAACCATACCCAGCACGCTGTTGTTGAACACAAGCTCGATAACGGGAAGCTGATATTTTGCAAGGGTGGTAAGCTCGTTCATGTTCATGTAGAAGCTGCCGTCGCCCGCGCAGTTCACCACTACCTTGTCGGGATTGCCGACCTTGCAGCCTATCGCCGCTCCCAGACCGTATCCCATGGTACCCAGTCCGCCCGACGAAGCGAAGCTTCTGGGATTGCGGAAATCGTAAAACTCAGCCGTCCACATTTGGTGCTGTCCTACCTCGGTGCTGATGATCGCTTTACCGTCGGTAAGCTTGTTAAGGGTTTCAAGGACTTCCTGCGGCAGTACGGCGTTTTCGTCCTCCGATACCTGATAAAGCGGGTACTGCCTTTTCCATTCCGCGATAAGACCCATCCATTCGGTGCGTTTTCTCGGTATGAGCATTTCATTCAGATTTTTAAGTATGAGCTTCACATCGCCGTGGACTTTTGCGTCGGCGGCAATATTTTTGTTGATCTCGGCAGGGTCGATGTCGATGTGGAGTATTTTCGCCCTGCCCGCAGCCTTGCGGAACGTATCCGAATTGCAGGTGACTCTGTCAGAAAAACGCGAGCCGAGAACAATAAGCAGATCGCATTCCGTCAGAGCAAGGGAGGAAGCCTTTGTTCCGTGCATACCCATCATGCCGGTATAGCGTGGACTTGAATTGTCAAATGCGCACTGTCCCATAAGCGAAAGGGAAACGGGCGCGTCGATAATATCGGCAAATTTTGCAAGCTCACTGTAAGCGTCGCAGGAGACCGCTCCTCCGCCCGCGTAGATAAACGGTCTTGCGGACTTTGAGATAAGCTCAGCTGCCGCGGTTATCTCACTGCTGTTTGCAGAGTAAACGTGCTTCCTTGGTTTTTTCGGTTCGTACTCGCATTTTGCCGCCGTGATGTCCTTGGGAATATCTATCAGCACTGGACCTTTACGTCCGTCGTTTGCGATAAAAAATGCGTTTCTTATGGCGTCCGCAAGCTCGGAAATGTCCTTGACAATGCAGTTGTGCTTTGTGATTGGCATTGTAATTCCTGTAATATCAACCTCCTGAAAGCTGTCCAGACCCAGCAGATCGGTGGAAACATTTCCCGTTATCGCAACCATTGGAATGCTGTCCATATAAGCCGTTGCAAGACCTGTAACAAGGTTAGTCGCGCCCGGACCTGATGTCGCGATAACAACGCCTGTTTTTCCCGTGGAGCGCGCGTATCCGTCCGCCGCATGGGAAGCCCCTTGCTCGTGGGAGGTAAGAATGTGAGTTATCCTGTCACTGTAGTCGTAAAGCGCGTCGTAAATGTTAAGAACCGCGCCTCCGGGGTAGCCGAAAACCGTGTCCACGCCCTGTTCCAAAAGACATTCAAGAATTATCTGCGAACCGTTCAAGATCATAATTATCTTCCTTTCCAAATAAAAAACCTTCACCTCAAGATAAAATCAAGAGGTGAAGGTGTACTAAACAACTCCACGGTACCACTCTCGTTCGGCACTGATAATGCCGCACTCTGCCGTATCCAACAATACGCTCCTCTGTAACGGGAGAAACCCGTTCCGTCCTACTGGGAATCCGTTCGGCGGAAAGCTCCGAGGTGATATATTATCGGCGGAAAAATACTGCCTCGCACCAAGCGGCAGCTCTCTGAAACTTTTCCATACAACACCTTACATAAACACAGTACCTAAAAAAGCCTGTCGCCGTTAGATAAAACGTTTTATAAAGTGCCGCAAGTCCGTTTTGCTCCTCATCAAAGCCTTTACACATATTGTTATTATAATATCACCCACAAAATTTTTTGTCAATGAATTTTTTGTTAATTTTCTGCTGACTGTCCTTTAAAAGAAAAACAGTTCCTCAAATTTTTTGTCGAGGGCAATGCAGATAATAAGCGCAAGCTTTGCCGTGGGACTGAACTGTCCCGTCTCTATTGAGCTTATGGTATTCCGCGAAACGCCCACCATTTCCGCAAGCTGGGTCTGGGAAAGTCCCTTTTCGGTACGAACCTCTTTAAGACGGTTTTTTAAAATAAGTTTATCTTCCATAGCTTTATACCATCAGTATTTGAAGAACAGCCGCAGCCGTCCATATAACAGCCGTAATGTCAAAGCAGATCGCCGATGTGATAAGCTTTTTTTCCTTTAGCTTTACGGCTTTGTAGGTATACGCCACGGCATTTAAGACCCATAACATTGCTACCAAGCTGAAATCAAATTTATCTTCCTTAATAAACTTGATAAACATTAATATAACACAGATTAAAAAAGCGCTCCACATACCGTGTGAAAGGGCTTTTGCACTTACCTCCATTTCATAAGGGTCGGCATTTTTGTTTTCATTTCTGCTTTTTTCAAGAATTTCATTTTTGTCCATAACGTTCCTCCATACAGTTTCGGGTGAATAGCTTATGACAAGTTTTCTTGTCATTGATTACAGTATAGCACTGCCAAGTTTACTTGTCAATAGCTTTGCCAAGTAAACTTGGAATTTTGGCGTTATAAACAAAAAAGCAACTATTGATTTGTTAATAATTGCTTATAAATTATAGCCGCTTCAGATAAATGTCGTATTCATACCCGTCGCCTTGATATTCCTCATATTTTCGGGCAATGACTTTTCCGCGATTTTAAGAAAAAATATCAATAAATTTGACATATTTAACAGAATGTGATATACTTTAAATAATGACTGAAAAGGAGGGAGAGCCATGTTCGGATACGTCAAACCGTTTAAGCCGCATATGCGTATATGCGAATATGATACCTATAAAGCGGTTTACTGCGGTTTGTGCAAGATTTTAGGCAAAGAGTACGGCTTTGTTTCGAGAATGACGCTCAGCTACGATTTTGCGTTTCTGGGACTTATGGCTCTGGCGCTTAACGACAGTCCCGCCGAGATAGAACCCCAGCGGTGCATTGCTCACCCGTGGCGCAAAACTCCTTGCCTGAAAGCTCCCGACGGACTGGTCTATACCGCCGCCGCTGCGGAGATACTGATACACAACAAGATCAAGGACGACCTTGACGACCGTCGTTTTCTGGCAAAATTTTTTCCTTGGCTTCTGCTGAAAATGACGAAAAGGTCATATACCAAAGCGGAGAAGCTTTATCCGGAACTTGCTGCCTATACAGCCGAGCAGATGTCCCGTCAGGCAAAGCTTGAAAAGGATAACTGCAAATCCATCGACCGCGCCTCCGAGCCGTCCTCGAATATACTTGCCGAGATAGCCGCGGGGCTTTCCGAGGATAAGGAGGAGCAGCGTATACTGCGGCGTTTCGGCTATTTGCTTGGACGGTACGTCTACATCGCCGACGCTTTCGATGACGTGGAAAAGGATTTCCGCAAAGGCGGCTTCAATCCGCTTGTTATCGGCAATCCTACTATAAATGACCTTAATCTTCCCGAAATTCAGAAGCGTACCACCGACAGCGTGAATTTTACCCTCGGCGCGCTTGCAGATTCATACGTCCATCTTGAAATAAAACGGTTCAAGCCGATCATTGACAATATTGTTTATCTGGGACTGAAAAACGGCTTTTACGATCTTATCAAGAAAAAAGAGGAAAACGAGGAGCTTGACGATTAGTGACCCGTAGCGTAATTACGGAAAGGAGTGCGGCTTTACGCCGCGTATAGAATATGTACGACCCTTACAGAATTCTTGGAGTAATGCCAACGTCCTCAGACGAGGAGGTAAGAGACGCCTACAGAAGCCTTATGCGGCGTTATGAGGGAGACGAAGAAAAGCTTGCGGAAATAGAGGGGGCTTTCGACAGCATTATGAATTCCCGCCGCGGGGGAGCGGAATCCTTTGCGGGCGGCTTTTCGGAGGTGCGCCGTCAGCTCCAGAACGGCAACTACAACGACGCGGACAGTATGCTTGACAGTATTGACGAAAAGACCGCCGAATGGTACTTCCTTAAAGGAAGCGTGTGCTATGCACGCGGCTGGCTCAACGAAGCCTATTCAAACTTCTCGCAGGCGTGCAGAATGGAACCCTACAATCCCGAATACAACTCAGCGCTCAGGCATATGTCCGAAAGCAGAAACGGCTATATGCAGGGCGACCCCGACGGAAACCCATTCAGCGGAGACGGAAGAACGTTCGGGTGCAGCGTATGCGATATATGCAACGGCTTGATCTGCGCGGACTGTTGCTGCGAGTGCATGGGCGGGGACTGCATACCCTGCTGCTGACGAAAGGGAATTATTATGAAAAAAGTAAGCTATAAGGTTGCGCTTGGCGGAGTGGTATCTGCTCTGTGTCTGCTGCTGATGTTTCTGACGGCGGTCATTCCGCCGCTGAGCATAACCCTGCCGCTTTTTGCGGGAATGCTGATATTTGTCGTGGCGATAGAGATAAGCAGCTCATGGGCGTTTGTGACCTACGCGGCAGTGTCGGTGCTGTCGTTTTTCGTCACCCCCGACAAGGACGCATGGCTGTTTTTCACACTGCTTTTCGGGTACTATCCCGTTGCAAAATCTTACTTTGAGAAAATTAAGCTGAAAGTATTGTGCTGGCTGTGCAAGCTTGCGGTGTTCAATGTGTCGATAGTGATAATTTATTATGTGACCGCAAATCTTCTTGGTACTCTCGATCTGTTCGAGGAGTTCGGCTTCTATAACGAATGGCTTATTCCTGCGCTGCTGGTGGCGGGAAATCTGGTTTTTCTTTTGTACGAGTACGCCCTCACGCTTATAATAGAATGCTACAGAAAGTGGTTCAGACCGACTTTTCTGGGAAAGTCCAAATAGCGTTCGGAGGAGGAAAGGCTTTGGACATAAACAAAATTGCGCTGCTTGATATTCAGCCGTCGCAGTTTTATGTATCGGAAGAAAAAATTCTTAATATTAAAAAGTGGTTTGACCCAAATGATTTATCAAATTTTGAGCCTATTCCGATAAAAGAACTGGACGGCAGAATTATTTTTACCGACGGACACACAAGAGCATGGACTGCGTTTTTATCTGGTGTTTCTCATGTTCCGCTGGTCTGGGACGAGGACGAGCTTGACTGGGAAGCTTACCGAATATGCGTTGACGCCTGTATAGAACGCGGAGTTTGCTCCGTTGCCGATTTCCGAGGACGCGTTCTTTCGGGAACGGAC
Source organism: Oscillospiraceae bacterium (assembly GCA_029067895.1). Taxonomy (GTDB): domain Bacteria; phylum Bacillota; class Clostridia; order Oscillospirales; family Ruminococcaceae; genus RGIG8773. The sequence continues at coordinate 8,848 of JAIEDQ010000158.1, forward strand.
TACAAAATCAAGTGGAACGGCTGGTGCGATAAAATGCACGCCGAACTGGAATCAAAAAGAAAAGCGGCAGCGACATAATTATTGCTGCACAAATAAAAAATATCCCGAAAAAGAACTTAGCTTTTTCGGGATACTTTTTATTATTATTTAAAGTACGCAACTCCGCTCTCGAAAATCTTCTGGTCTTTGTTTCCGGGAACGTTTTTGCAGATATCCGAGCCGATACGCTCACTGTGGCACATCTTTCCGAGGATACGTCCGTCTGGGGAGGTGATACCCTCTATCGCTTCAAAGGAAGCGTTGGGATTGAACCTTATGTTCATTGACGGCGCTCCGTCGTGGTCAACGTACTGAGTGGCTATCTGACCGTTGTCCGCAAGCTGTTTTATAAGTTCGGGAGAAGCGACGAACCGTCCTTCGCCGTGTGAAACGGCTACCCTGTGAATGTCTCCCACTTCACAGCCCGCAAGCCACGGAGACTTTGTGGAAGCGATACGTGTGTTCACCATCATGGACTGGTGTCTGCCGATGGTGTTGAACGTAAGGGTAGGGGAGTCGTCGGTCATGTCAACGATCTTTCCGAAAGGAACAAGTCCCAGCTTGATAAGAGCCTGGAAGCCGTTGCATATGCCCAGCATAAGACCGTCGCGGTTGTCAAGCAGGTCGTGAACAGCGTCCTTTACGCGGGGATTGCGGAAGAACGCGGTGATGAATTTGCCCGAACCGTCAGGCTCGTCGCCGCCCGAAAATCCTCCTGGGATCATGATTATCTGTGACTGCTTCACAGCCTTTTCAAAATAAGCCGCGCTCTCCTCCAGAGCCGCCGTGGAAAGGTTCTTTATTACCACTATTTCAGGCTCAGCGCCCGCGCGCTCAAACACTCTCGCGGTGTCGTACTCGCAGTTTGTACCTGGGAATACCGGGATAAGCACCTTCGGCTTTGCAAATGATGAAGCGTGCTGAACGGTATCCTTTGCGGTGTAGGTAAAGATCTTCGCGGGTTTGTCGTCCGACTTGATATTGCAGGGGAAGATCGGTTCGAGCCTGTCCTCCCATTTTTTCTGAATGTCTGCCATATCGACGGTGTAGGTCTTGCAGTCGATCTTGTATTCAGGAATGGTCTCGCCGATAACGTTCTCAACGGTGAACGGATCGCCGTCCAGTTCCACAACGAATGCTCCGTATCTGGAGTAGAACAGCAGATCGTCGGAAATTTTCTTGCTGAACTTGAATCCTATCCTGTTGCCGAGAGACATTTTCGCAACTGCCTCCGCAACTCCTCCGAAGCCCATCGCCCAAGCCGCAACAGCGGTCTTGTCCGCGATAAGCTTTTCCACTCTTTCAAAGCAGGACTTAACGCTGTCGAATACGGGCAGACCGTTTTCGTCCAGATCGGGAACGATAAGTATAACCTTGTCTCCCGCCTTTTTGAATTCGGGGGAAATGATATTTTTCGATGAAGCAATTCCCGCCGCAAAGGAGACCAGCGTAGAGGGAACGTCGATATTTTCAAAAGTACCCGACATGGAGTCTTTGCCGCCGATAGCGCCGCAGCCGAGTTCAAGCTGAGCCTTGAATGCTCCAAGCAGAGCGGCGAAAGGCTTGCCCCAGCGTGTGGGATTGTTCTGTGTTCTCTCAAAATATTCTTGGAAGGTCAGCCAGCATTTTTTGTAGCTTCCGCCAGCCGCAACAAGCTTTGCGATAGACTCGATCACCGCGAACATTGCGCCGTGGTAAGGGCTTCTGTCGGTAACGTAAGGATTGAAGCCCCAGCCCATGATGGAACAGGTGTCGGTCTCGCCTTTAAGTACTGGTATCTTCGCCGCCATTGCCTGAGTGGGAGTAAGCTGATATTTTCCGCCGAAAGGCATAAGTACCGTACCTGCGCCGATGGTGGAGTCGAAATATTCAACAAGACCTTTCTGCGAGCAGACGTTAAGGTTCGTCATCAGCAGCTCCCAGCTGTCTGCGGTGTCGCTGTAGGTTTTAAGCTGCTTCGTAACAGGAACGGGAACAGAAACAGTAGTGTGTTTCTCCGCGCCGTTTGAGTTAAGGAACTCTCTTGAAAGGTTGACAATAACATTACCGTTCCATGTCATTTTGAGACGAGGCTCTTCCGTAACTACAGCCACAAGGGTTGCTTCAAGGTTTTCCTTTGCGGCTTCGGCAATGAACTTATCCGCGTCCTCTCTGCGAACAACAACAGCCATACGCTCCTGACTTTCAGAGATAGCAAGCTCAGTGCCGTCAAGACCGTCGTATTTTTTCGGTACTTTATCAAGGTCGATATCCAGACCGTCCGCAAGCTCTCCGATAGCAACGGAAACACCGCCTGCGCCGAAGTCGTTGCAGCGTTTTATCATCTTTGTAACGTCGGGATTTCTGAACAGTCTCTGAAGCTTGCGTTCTTCGGGAGGATTACCTTTCTGTACCTCCGCGCCGCAGTGTTCGAGAGAAGCCTCGGTGTGGGATTTGGACGAGCCTGTAGCGCCGCCGCAGCCGTCACGACCCGTGCGTCCGCCAAGAAGTATGATAACGTCGTCTGGCAGGGGAGTTTCGCGGACAACGTTTTCTTCGGGAACTGCGCCTACTACCGCGCCTATTTCAAGACGTTTAGCAACATAGCCGGGGTGGTACACCTCCGCAACGTGACCCGTGGCAAGACCTATCTGGTTTCCGTAAGAGCTGTAGCCGTTAGCCGCTCCCACGGTAATTTTTCTCTGAGGAAGCTTGCCATGAACGGTGTCCTCAACGGGAACAAGGGGATTGGACGCGCCCGTTACGCGCATAGCCTGATAAACGTAGGAACGTCCCGAAAGCGGGTCGCGGATAGCTCCGCCAAGACAGGTAGCCGCGCCGCCGAAAGGCTCGATCTCGGTAGGGTGGTTGTGTGTCTCGTTTTTGAACATGAACAGCCAGTCCTGCAAGTCTCCGTCAACGTCAACCTTGATCTTAACGGAGCAGGCGTTGATCTCCTCGGATTCGTCAAGGTCTTTCAGTACGCCGTCCTTTTTCAGCTTTTTGGCGGCGATGGTAGCGATGTCCATAAGAGTAACGGGCTTGCTGCCTCTGCCAAGCTCTCTGCGTACATTAATGTACTGTTCATAAGTTTTTCTTATATAGTCCGCATTTATCACCGCGTCGTCAATGGTAGTCAGGAACGTGGTGTGGCGGCAGTGATCCGACCAGTAGGTGTCGATCATTCTTATCTCGGTAATTGTGGGATCGCGCTTTTCGGTCTCCTTGAAATATTTCTGGCAGAACTTTATGTCGTCCAGATCCATAGCAAGACCGTACTTTTCAATAAAGCTGACAAGCTCCGCTTCTTTAAGATAGATAAAGTTAGTAAGGGTCTCCACCTTTGTGGGGATATCGTATTCGGAGGCAAGTGTGCTTACCTCGGCAAGGGAAGCCTCGCGGCTCTCCACGGGGTTGATGATGTATGACTTTACAGCGGAGAGGTCTTTCGGAGAAAGTCTGCCCTCAAGGATATAGACCCGCGCGTTTCTGACCTTGCACCGTTCGCCCTGAGTAAGTATCTGTATACACTGTTCGCAGGAATCGGCGCGCTGGTCGAACTGACCGGGAAGATACTCCACCGCGAAAACGGTCTCGTTCTCCTTGATCTCGGGGAGCTTGTAGGAGCAAACGTCCACCGCAGGCTCGGAAAAGACGTTGACAGCCGCCAGTCTGAAATCCTCCTCGCTCAGACCCTCGGCGTCGTAGCGGTTAAGGACGCGTATGTTCCTGAGCCCGTCGGGGCGCAGAGCCGTCTTTATATCCGATAAGAGATTTTTGGCTTCAACGGCATACTCCGGTTTTTTTTCAACATAGATACGAAAGACTGACATAATTTTACTCTCCTTCATATAAAATCTCGCCTAAGCAGCGATCTTTATCTAACCCTATTATTTTAACATAAAAAATCCGATTACGCAAACTAATATTGTGATTTTTTTTTGAAATTTTTACTTGTGTGTAGTTCGGCGTATAGCCGTGTGGAAAACCGTCGCTTTTTTCCCTCTCGAAAAGTACGGGAGCGACCGTCCCCACCTGACTTTGCAGGAAAGCTTCACGGCGTTTTTCCATAGCCTCAGCCATCTTTGCCGCGCGGGAACGCTTAACGGCTTCGGGAATCTGCCCCTCCATTTCCGCGGCAGGAGTGCCTTTTCTACGCGAATACTGGAAAATATGGGCTTTGGCAAAGCCTATTTTCTCGGCAAATTTTAAGGAAGTGTTAAAATCCTCCTCGGTTTCACCGGGAAATCCTACCATTATATCGGTGGTTATCGAACAATTTTCAAAATTTGTTCGCAGAAGTTTTACAATGTTTTCGTAGTCCGCGGAGCTGTAACGTCTGTTCATGGCTTTCAGCGTTTTGTCGCAGCCGCTTTGGAGAGACAGGTGAAACTGGGGACACAACTTTTTCTGTACCGCAAGACGTTTAACGTCCTCGGCAGAAATGACCTCAGGTTCTATCGAGCCGAGCCGAACACGTTCTATGTCCTCAACGCCGCAGACCGCCTCCACCGCGTCTGCAAGCCGCAGACCTAAGTCCACACCGTAAAAGGAAAGATTGATACCGGTCAGCACGACCTCTCTGTAGCCCGCTGCGGCAAGAGCCGTGACCTCGGAAACAATGTCTCCAAGCGGCTTTGAGCGAAATCCGCCCCTTGAATAAGGGATAATGCAGTAGGAGCAGAACATATTGCAGCCGTCCTGAATTTTAACGAAAGCGCGGGTGTTGCTGTCGTAGCACGTGTTCGCCATGCTTTCAAAGGCTTCGTTTCTTTGATAGAACTGCACGCTCACTATCCGCTGCCTGTCCGCAAGAAAGCGCGAAAGCAGATCGGGGAGAGCGGCGCGGTCTTTCGTACCCGCAACAATGTCCGCTTCGTAAAGCTCCGCGGCTTTGTCGGCAAACGCCTGCGGAAAGCAGCCCGTCAGGATTATGACCGCTTCGGGGTACGACCTTTTCAGTCGCCTTATCTCCTTTTTCAGCTTTTTGTCGCTGCCCTCGGTAACTGTGCAGGAGTTGATAAGGAAAGCGTCCGCTTCGGCTTCCGATGGAACGGCACAATGTCCGCGTTCGGAAAAGCGCTGTTTCATGTTTTCCGTCTCGTACAGATTGACCTTGCAGCCGAAGGTTATATAGTAAATATTCATAAAATCACCTAAAATTGTGAAATATAACAAAAGCCAACGGGGCAAATCCCTCAAAAAATGCATATAAATATAAAATTAAAAAAAGTTTTGAAAATTCTCTTGACTTAACGATATAAAACTGCTATGCTATATGTATACCGAGAGGTAAAAATTCTCACTATTTGGAGGGACAAATTATGAACAAGACTACAGTAATGTTGGGTACTATCAACGATGTCAAGAGCTTTGTGACGGTTGTATCTCAGTGCGATTATGACGTTGACCTTATTTCGGGAAGATACGCGGTAGACGCTAAGTCCATTATGGGTATTTTCAGCCTTGATCTCTCTAAGCCGATTAAGCTTGAAGCACATACCGACGACGCTTCCGAGTTCTTTGCTCAGATCAAGGAATTCATTGTTGACTGATTGCATACAGTAACAAAGTTACAGCTCCGTTTTCTCCGGAAAACGGAGCTTTTTCTTTTTCTGATAGCGTTTCGGCATCATTCGTCATAGTCACTGTCATCATAGTCATCATCGGGATCGTCATTTTCATCGCTTTCTTTAACAAAAAACAACCCAATAATGCTGACGATAATGCCCGCAATAAACAGCCCAAGAGTAAATCCTTCCGGGATAATATACATACCCATAAAGAACAGGCTTGCAAGAATAATTACAATTCCTGCCAGTATTACTTTTATGCTTTTCATATCCGTCTCCTTTAATGCTTTTGCAGGAAGCGCTCGTCGCAGTATTCGCATTCGAGAGTATCGCCCTTTCCGCGGAAGCTTTTTGGAAGATAATGTTCGGTCTGGGTAATGCAGTTTGGATTTGCGCAGACATTGCCTTTGCGGGTCTTGCCGGTCAGCAGGGGCGTGGGATTCTGATTTTTCAGTATCGTCATTATCAGCGCCATACGGACGTACATACCGTACTTAGCCTGCTTGAAATACAGCGCGCGTGGGTCGTCGTCAACCTCAATAGCGATCTCGTCAACGCGGGGCAGGGGGTGAAGTACACACAGGTCGGGCTTTGCTTTTGACATTTTTGCCTTGTCTAGCCTGTAGACGTCTTTTTGCCGCTCGTACTCTTCGGGAGAGGAAAAGCGTTCCCGCTGTATTCTTGTCATATAGAGAACGTCCAGACTGCCTATAGCTTCCTCAATGGAATTTACTTCCTTGAAAGGACAGCCGCAGGCGTTCAGAATATCCTTTATGTAGAAAGGCAGTCTCAGTTCGGGAGTGGAAATAAGCACGAATTTATTGTTCGGATAGCAGGACAGAGCCTTGCACAGCGAATGTACGGTTCTGCCGTATTTAAGGTCGCCGCACAGTCCCACGGTAAGACCGTCCAGACGTCCTTTTTCCTTTGAAAGGGTAAGCAGGTCGGTAAGGGTCTGGGTAGGGTGGAGGTGTCCGCCGTCTCCCGCGTTGATTATGGGACATTCCGCTGTAAGGGCGGCAGCCTTTGCAGAGCCCTCCTTCGGGTGGCGCATTACCATGATGTCGGCGTATCCAGAAACTATCTTTGTGGTGTCTTTCAGATTTTCCCCCTTTGCAACGGAGGAGGTGGCTGGATTGTCAAAGCCGATAATGGTTCCGCCAAGCTTCAGCATAGCCGTCTGAAAGGACATCTGGGTACGGGTGGACGGTTCGTAGAAAAGCGTAGCCATGATCTTTCCGTCGCATTCATGGGCGTACTTTTCGGGAGCGTCGCATATTTCCGAGCCGAGAGCGAGAACCTCGTTCCACCATTTTACGGGCATATCGTTCAAGTCGATAAGATTGGTAAATTCCGAAACCATACTAAAAGCCGCCTTTCAAAAACATACTATATTATTTTATCAGATTTTGGGGAAAATTTCAATACCCTTACAAAAAACTTTGCGGAAATTTTTCTAAGAGTGTAACCTTTTGTCGGCTATAAGCGTCTATAAGGGTGAAAGGAGGAGAAACGCCGATGAACGATAAAGAAATTGTGCGCCGTCTGAAAAGCGGGGACGTGCGCGGATTGGAAAGTCTTATAGACAAATACGCCGCCTATGTGGGGACGATAATCCGCCGAATCGTTCTGCCGGTTCTGTCGGAGAGCGACGCGGAGGAGCTTGCCGCAGACGTTTTCACGGCGGTATGGCGCAGTCCGAAAATGCTTACCACGGAAAATCTGAAGCCGTACCTTGCCGCGGCGGCGCGGAACAAGGCGTTGAGCCGCCTGCGTTCGGCAAGGCAGTGGCAGCCTCTGGAGGACGAGCTTCTGTCCGTGTCGTCGGATATTGAAAGTGAATCGGATAAGCGGCTGCTTGCGGAAGCTCTTGCAAACGCGTTATCGGAAATGGAAAGCTCTGACAGGGAGATACTTGTGTGGACGTACTATTACTGCCGCACTCTGAAAGAAACAGCCGAGGAACTGAAAATTACCGAGGGAGCGGCAAAAACACGTCTTTTTCGGGCAAGAAGCCGGCTGAAAAAAATACTTACGGAAAGAGGAATTGTTTATGAAGATTGATTTTTACGATTTGTTTTCCCTGCATACTCCGAATGACTTCCCAGAGGCGGGTGGAGAGAATTACATTACTGCCGCGGTCAATAGCAGAGTTATGAAAAATATCTCCGCGCAATCTGCTCCGAAAAAATCACGCCGTATAGTTAAGACTGTCATTGCGGCAGCGGCGGTTGCAGCTTGTATGGGAATAACTGTCGGCGCGGTTTCGGGACGTTTCGGACAGTTTTTCAGCACATTGTCACGAAGCGAAGTTTACAACAGTGACACTAATCATGGTTATCTTCCCGCAATCGGCGAAAGCACCGTAGATATGTCTGAATATTATGATTTCCCCGAAGCAAATTTTGAAACGGACGGCAGCGTTTCGGCGGAGCTTTTAGGGATTTACGGCGACAGCAGCACTCTTATGCTAAGCATAATGATAACGCCCCAAAACGGTGTTGATATTTCAAATATGGATATGCCGTTTTATTTCATGCTGAAAAAGCCCGACGGCAGCGAAAAGTTTTTGTTTCAAAGCGGTATGGGAGATATTGAAAAATTTACTCCCGCCGATGTTGAGGGGGCGTACTGCCTGACGTTTTATTTGACAGAACCGAATATCGCAGGCGGCAGACTTTTGATAGAATCGGACGGAATTTACACAAAGGAACAGACAACTGCTACTTTTGAGAAAATTCGTGAATATCAAGAACAGCTAAGAGCTGCCGGTGAACAAAAAAGAGTATGGAGCGACGAGGATATACAAGAAAGCTATATGATGGAAAGAGCCTTTTATAAAGAAGTTGCTCCCGAGGCGACAGGATCAGTCTCGGCAGAAATAGAGATACCTCCGTCGCAGACCGAACCTATAGAATTAAATGCATACGGAATATCTGCAAGGTTTGACAGCTTGTCGCTGTATGTTTCCGACGTTCCCGCCGAGTATAAAAGCGATCGCTATGCAGGCACGGCGCACACGATTTACTTAAAGGACGGCAGCATTATTTCGGATCAGGATCTCACGCACGGGTTTTCTAACACCGAGATCGACCTTTCGAGGTTCAGCGAGTACCCATATATCCGCGGTACGAATGTGAAAAACGGCAGAATATGCTGCTTTAACCGTCCCATATCTATTGACGAAATTGAAAAAATCTCGGTAGGCGTAATAAACTATGACGACGACAACAACGAGCAAATGACAGAATATATAATTTACGGTGAATAAACAATAGAAAAAATCCGAACTGCCCAAACAGTTCGGATTTTTTTCTGTTACAGTATTGACAACCGCCTTACTGTGTGCTATAATGCTTATCAAAGTAATACTGTGGTATATATCACTATACCACTTGCCAAAGGGTGAAGAGCCGATGAATTTATCACAAAATGGCGATAAAATGATATATATACAGCTTGCCGAATGGATCGAGGACGAGATACTTGCGGGCACATTTGCCGAGGAAGCTCAGATACCGTCGGTAGCAGATCTGTCCGCAAATTTCAAGATCAACCATATAACCGCTCTTAAAGGCATTGCCATACTTACCGACAGCGGCATTATCTATAAAAAGCGGGGCGTGGGAATGTTTGTTGCGTCTGGAGCGGTAAAAAAGCTCTGTGCAAGGCGGCACAGTGAATTCTGCGGGAAATACCTTAAGACAGCCGCCGCCGAAGCCAAAAAGCTGAGGATAGAATTTGACGAGCTTATTGAAATGATGAAAGGGGAATATTACGATGAGTGAGCTTATTGTCGCAAACGTTACAAAGAGGTACGGAAAAAAGACGATCCTTGACGACCTTACCGTAAAATTTGAACAGGGACACAGCTACGGTCTGCTTGGCAGAAACGGCGCGGGAAAATCCACGCTGATAAATATTATCATGCAAAGGTGCAAAAGAGAAAGCGGTGCGATCACCTTTGACGGTCAGCTCATGGACAACAACGACAAGCTTATGTCAAGGCTTTTCTGCATGAACGACAGCACTCTTTATCCCTCCAATTTTCGGGTAAAGACCATATTTTCCATTACGGATTCAATGTACGACAGGTTCGATATGGAATACGCCGTGAAAACCGCGGAGATGTTCGGGCTTGACCTGAAAAAGCGTCTGAAACAGCTTTCCACGGGCTACAACACCGTTTACAAGGTAATTCTTGCGCTTGCCTCCAATGCGGACTTTGTTTTCCTTGACGAGCCCGTCCTCGGCATAGACGTTAATCAGCGGGAGCTTTTCTACAAGACGTTAGCTCGGAAAATGGCTGACGGTACTTCCTGCTTTATAATTTCCACTCACATTATCGAGGAGATACAGAATCTTATCGACAGGACAATGATACTGCACAATGGAAAAATACTTCTTGACGGCGACACCGAAACGCTTATGAGCCGTTATGCGGCAGTGTCCGGCAAGGCGGAGACGGTAGACGCTTTTACGTCGGGAAGAAGCGTTATCTGCACCGAGAGCATGGGCGTGTTCAAAAAGGCTGTGTTTGAAGCGGAGGGATTTTCCGAAAATGATGTCCCCGAGGGGCTTTCTCTTGATACGGTGAATTTGCAGCAGCTTTTCTATTATCTTACAGGCGGCGCGCCAGAAGAAAAGTAAGCGGCAGAAAGGGGTCTGGAATATGAATATCAAAAGGACTGTCGGTACAGGGAAAATATTTTTGTATTCCTGCGGCGCGGTGCTCGCTCTTGCAGGAGTTGTATGGCTTATCATAAACGGGGTATACGCCGTACTTATCTCCGGTGAAGAACCGAGATGGACTTGGTTCCATAGTTATACTAAAAGCTCAGCTGATATCATAACGCCCTGGCTGCTTATGGCGGCGTCTATGGCGATATGTTACCGCTATATGAAAATGTGCAGAGCAAACAATGTTTCCTGCACTAAGCAGGCAGCCGTGTTTTCTTTGCTGTCAATATTTATTTCAACGTTATTTGCGGCGGCTGATCTGCTTACTGCAAAGCTTGTTCTTCAGCCGCTTTACGGCGGTATCGTAATAACCCGGCTTGAGGATGAAAGCTCTTACTTTTGGTACATTATAACAGATTACATGGATTTGTTTGAAGAAGATGTTCCGCAGACGCTTTCTCCCTATACAATGAATACTCTGCTGATGATCTTTGCGTTTATGGCAGTATATTATTACTGCTTTTTCCTTGCGGGCTGTTATATTATGCAGTGTTTCAGATGCGGCAGAAAGAAAACGCTTATATATTATGCCGTTACAGCTGCGGTCGGGATACTTTTGATGCTGTTCATTTCCGAAACAGGTGGTATTAAATTGGAAAATACAACCGCCAGCTTTATCTTGAATTTTCCTTTTATTGTGTGGCTGACTTTAGGATTTTTAACAAATCCTATTGTATTTTTGTACTTTATTCCGTATGTAGCAGACGGGGACAGGGACATTGATTCGATCGTATTCAGTTTTGTTATGATGACCATATTTATTTTAATAACGGTCGGCAGCACTGAAAGTCTTGGCTTAAAACAATTCCCAAGCAAAAGAAAAATCAAAAAAGCGCTCAAAAGTTACAATGCCCAAAACCAAAATAATTACGGAGAGGGAGGAACAAGTCAATGACTGACAGATTAAAAAGCACAATTTCATGCTCGCTGCTTCTGGCGAGGAAATATATTATTACCCTGCTTGCGGTAGAGCTTCTTACAGCGGCGGCGTTGTACATATCAAGAGACAGCTTTGATTTTGTGGTTGGAACAGATATACTGCCTCTGCTGCTGACAATGCTCTCGGGTATGTCATTCTTTGAGCGACACAACGCTTTCTGTACGGCGAACGCTGTGTCAAGAAGAAACAGAGTAATATCCGCAGGGGTTACCTCCGCGGTGATATGCCTGCTTGTATCGGCAGTCAACTGCATTGCATGGGGTATCAGCACCGATCTGTGGATATCGGCTGCGGAGCTTATTCGGACAGTTGCACATATGCGAATGATGTCCGGCGGAAATATTCCTATAGATATCATAGAATTATTCTTTTTCTCGGAAGCGTTGTTTTTCCTTGGATATTTTCTCGGCGGACTGTGTTATTCCATAGGTAACACAATTACAATGATTATGCTTGCAGTCCTTGCGGCAATTATGGTAGGCAGCATTTACTTCGAGAAAATTATGAATTTTACTCCAGCGATGGTTTTGCTGTATATTCCCTCGCTTATGCAGAGGAGCATTTTTACCGCCATACTTCTGAGCATAATTTTTGCGGCGGTGTTTTTTGTGCTGTCGATAAAGCTTTCCGAGGTAACGGTTGAAAAAAGGAGGGGCGGCTGATATGAAAAAGAAATTATTTTCGGTATTCCTTATGTGCGCGGTTTCGGCAATGATTTTTTCCGGCTGCGGAAACAAATATAAAAATGAGGACTGGACAGACAAAATAGATACTTACTTTGACGGATTAAGGTCAAACGCTTCCGGAATGAAAAACATAGACAGAGCCCATAGGGAAGCCTTTGATTCCGTTTTCAATAATATTGAAATATTCGGAACAAGTCTTTGCGTGCCTATGAAAGTTTCCGACCTGCCCGATAAATTTGAACTGAGCTATTCATTGGAATACGTCCCTTTGTCCGAAGAAGAACCGAACAAAACAGAACTGGACGGAGGATTGGAAAGATATTCTCTTCAGTTGTATTATGACAAGGAAATACGCGTTGCGGGTGTTTCCGTTATATGCAGAGAAGATCAAAGCATTGAAGAAGGGATCATCTATAAGATAGATTTCGGAGTTTTTTATTTTCAGCCAATATTTTTGGGAGGAAAGGTCGATGTTAATTCAGATATCAATAATATAAAAGAATTTCTCGGCGAGGGAAATGAATTTTATGATGTAATTTATTCCGAATCAGAGTACTGCACTTTATTTTACACTGACGGAAACAGGATAATCGAGCTTACGTACAGTATACGGGGAGATGATGTAAATTTTCTTTTGGGTTCTGTGAGAACATATAATAGCTATGGCAGTGTCTAAAGTAAAGGGGTGGTATTGTGAAAGAAACGGTATATAAATTTTTTACCGCTGTATTAATGGTTTTGATATTTTTAGGAATGCTTTACTCAATGAGCATTTTGTCCGACATTAACGATTATAATTATGCTAAAAGAGCGGCTGAAAAAAATTCGGGACTTGCTGCGGCTGGACCTGATATCCCCGCTGTATCGGCAAAGGCTCCTGCCGAAGCAATGCGCACGGAGCCTGCTTCCATTACAGCCGAGGATCTTTCCAATGTTTATATTGACGGGATAAAATTTGATTTTCCGTGTACGATTTCGGATATTCGGCAGCATTTTGAGACAAGAAAATATACGTTTCTATATGATGAGGAAAGCTCCGAATACAGAGGAACAGAAATACTGCTGAAAAACGGCGTCGGCTCTTACACAATAACCTACACTGCCGATTCAAAAAATACTCCTCCCGAGGAATGTATTGTCACGTCGATAGGGACACACGGCTACAGTGAAAAATATTTTCCGCAGCTTACAGTGGCAGGTATGGATATTTATAATATCTCAGATGAGGAAATTCTGCGTCTTACAGCTCTTGACAGCAATGAATATCTTACAACCAAATTAATAACATATCCGCACGGAAATGACGGCTATATTTCGCTGAATTATATTTACAAGACAATTGCATACTATAAAAAAGACAACCCCGAAGATATGAAAACAATTGAAAAGCTAAACCCGATTCTGATAAAAACCGAACTGCGTCTGCCAGATGATTACGACATTGAGAATGTATCAGAAAGCAAGGAGGAGCTACGGGAATTTGCTCTTGAATACTATGCTTATGACGGGAATGATACATCACTGTTCTCCAACAACGAATATTGCAAAGAAGTCGAGGTAATGGTAAATGATATTTATCTTACAGCATATGAGTTCCTTGCAACGGTTCCCGATGGATACAATGCTTTATATTATGAGCTTACAGAGATCGAAAGTTTGAAAAAGTACGATGATAACTGGTATGGTTATGATACAGGTTATCTGAAGGTAACCGCCAACTGCTATATTGAGGGATATGACGACCCAGCTAAGACAGATATGATATTAAAGGCAGGAGATAGGTTAGGGGACGCTCTGCTAATTCAAATAGATCTGTAACGCTGCCGTGAAATTAGTACGGTATGGGCTTGAAATTTTGGAAATATTGTGCTATAATATCAGAGTGGAAATTTATGTTTCCGCTCTGATTATGTTTAGGGCAGTGCGCGCGCAGCTTTTTTTTTTCGCCGCCTCCTTATGCCGAAAGGAAGATTTTTTTGAATATTAACGAGACACTTGCCAAGGAGTTCAAGCTCAGGCAGGAGCAGATCGACAACACAGTTACGCTTATTGACGACGGCAAAACAATACCGTTTATCGCACGTTACCGCAAGGAGCTTACAGGTTCGCTGGACGACCAGATACTCCGCGAGATTTTCGATAGGCTGACCTATCTGCGCAACCTTGAAAAGCGCAAGGAGGAGGTCGCCGCGTCCATTACCGAGCAGGGCAAAATGACCGACGAGATCGCCGCCGCTATCGAAAAGGCAGCCGCTCTTGTGGAGGTTGAGGACATTTACCGTCCGTTCAAGCCCAAGCGCAAGACCCGCGGCTCTGTGGCGAGAGAGAGGGGACTTGAACCTCTTGCCGCCTTTATCATGGAACAGAATATTTCCGCCGATCCCAACGCCGAAGCGGAAAACTACATAGACCCCGAAAAGGACGTCCCCGACTGTGCGGCGGCTTTGCAGGGGGCAATGGATATTATTGCAGAGGATATCTCCGACGACGCAGAGCTGCGAAAAGAGCTTCGTGCAATGATAACCCGCGAGGGAATGGTGTCCTCAAAGGCGGCAGACCCCGATGAGGAAACGGTTTACTCCAATTACTACGATTTTTCCGAGCCAGTGTTCAGAATGGCTGGACACCGCGTTCTTGCCATAGACAGGGGAGAGCGTGAGGACAAGCTTAAAGTTGGCATAGTGGTTCCCGACGGCAGGGGCGAAAAATGCGTTACGGACAAGTATGTCAAGAACGATTCTCCCTGCGGAGAGCTTGTTAAAGCCGCCGCCGTTGACGGCTACGGACGGCTTATTTTCCCCTCAGTTGAGAGGGAAATTCGTGCAGACCTTACCTCAAAAGCCTGCGAAGCGGCTATCAAGGTGTTCGCATCCAATCTGAGACAACTTCTTATGCAGCCGCCTATCAAGGGACGCGTTGCCCTCGGTCTCGACCCCGGATACCGTACAGGCTGCAAGCTTGCAGTCGTTGACGGTACGGGAAAAGTCCTTGACACCGGCGTTGCCTATATTACCACAGGCGAACAGCGCAAGATAGAGCAGGGTAAGGTGCTAGTAAAAAATCTTATCCAAAAGCATGGCGTATCCATTATTGCTATCGGAAACGGTACAGCTTCCCGCGAATCGGAAGCGTTTGTTGCCGACCTCATTAAGGAGCTGCCCGAAAAGGTGTCCTATATGGTGGTATCCGAGGCGGGAGCGTCTGTTTACTCGGCTTCAAAGCTTGCGGCGGAGGAGTTCCCCGAATACGATGTATCTCTGCGAAGCGCAGTTTCCATTGCGCGCCGTATGCAGGACCCTCTTGCGGAGCTTGTAAAGATCGACCCGAAAGCTATCGGTGTGGGTCAGTATCAGCACGATATGCCTAAAGCTCGTATGGACGAGGCACTCACAGGCGTTATCGAGGACTGTGTAAACACGGTTGGCGTTGACCTTAACACGGCTTCTCATTCGCTGCTGTCCTATATTTCGGGAGTAAGCTCCGCGGTTGCAAAGAATATCGTCGCATACCGCGAGGAGAACGGCTCGTTCACCGACAGAAAACAGCTTCTCAAGGTTGCGAAGCTTGGTCCGAAAGCCTTTGAGCAGTGTGCTGGCTTCCTGCGCGTACACGGAGGTAAAAATCCTTTGGACAATACTGCCGTTCACCCCGAAAGCTACGAGGCGGCGCAGAAGATAATCGACCGCTGCGGCTTCTCAATTGCCGACCTGAAAAACGGCGGCCTTGCTGAGATACCAGACGCGGCAAAGAAGATCGGCGTGTCTAAGATCGCAGATGACGCGGGAATAGGAGTTCCCACGGTAACGGATATCCTTAAAGAGCTTGCAAAGCCGGGACGCGACCCGAGAGATGAGCTTCCTCCTCCGCTGCTGAGAAGCGGAGATGTTATGGAGCTGAAAGACCTTAAACCCGGCATGGAGCTTATGGGAACGGTTCGGAATATCGTTGATTTCGGCTGTTTTGTGGATATAGGCGTTCATGAGGACGGTCTGGTGCATATTTCCAGAATTTGCGACCGTTACATCAAGCACCCTCTTGAAGCTGTCAAGGTGGGCGAGGTTGTCAAGGTGAGGGTTCTGGACGTTGATATGAAGCGCAAGAGGATTTCCCTTACCATGCGTCTTGACTAAAATTTTCTACCGATCTGTCTAAATTCGGCGTGACGCTTAAATCAAATTTGTGCAATATGACAGCGGCGGATTTTGACGGACTTACGGCGAAAAAAACATATGTGAGAAATGCCAAAAGCAAATTCTTCGGAAAAAGAATATTTTAGCATTTCTCACAAATATTAACAGAATATTACAGTCCTCCGCGGATTTGCTTATACCGTTTGGCGCGGGTATAATAAAAGCATAAATTCCAAGGGGGTACTTATAATGAGTAACACAGTATCGCAGCAGCGAAACAAAATTTATAGAATGGTTGCCGTAGGTCTTATGGCGGCTCTGGTCTATGCGGGAAACTATATGTCGATCCCGCTTGCGAATGAGACCAGAATTCACATAGGCAATTCAATGTGTCTGCTTGCGGGACTTCTTTTCGGCGGCGTGAACGGCGGTCTTTCGTCTGGAATAGGCGGCGCGCTGTACGATCTGTTCAACCCGCTCTATACGCTTTCCGCGCCATATACGTTTTTCTCAAAGTTTGCCATGGGCTGGACGGCGGGAAAGCTGAACCGTTCGGGTATAAAAAGCGAGCTTGCAAAAGCGGTAACTGCCGCAATTGTCGGACAGCTTGTCTACATTGTTTTGTATCTCGGAAAAGCATTTGTTACGCAGCTTATTCTGGGAAATCCCTTTCATACTGCGGCGGCTGTTATGCTTGAAAAAGCGGCGGCTTCCTTTACAAACGGAGCTATTGCCGTAGTTGTCTCGGTACCGCTTTATCTTGCGCTGAAAAAGGCTCTGCACGCTTCGGGCTTCGGAAGCATGATCGAAAGCAAGTCCGAAAGCAAGGGATATTTCAACCCGCTTACCACGGTGCTTACGGTTTTTGCGATTGTCGTTACCGCAGGATTTGCCATTCGTCTTTCCGCGGACGGCAAGATCAAGGACACGCAGGCGAAAAGAGAAGCCGCTTATCAGCAGCAGATCGACGAGCTTACCGAAAAGCTTGATTATCTTTATGAAACCATGGGCGTTGAACCGCCCGTAAACGCCGAGGAGGAGCTTCAAGCGGACGGCTGATAATTGCCGTTTTAGTTTCCTCCGAGGCACACTAAAAGGAGGAATACTATGAAAGCAAGAAAAATTATCGCTCTTGCGGCGGCTTCCGCGTTTGCGGCGGCAATGCTTGCGGGCTGCACAAACGGTTCGGACGATAATGCGAACGTTGGCGGCAGCACCTCTGCGGAAGCCGAGGGAGACGCTTCGGCTGCGGCTGATACCGCGTCGGGAGATACCGGTTCTGCTGCGGAAAAACCGCAGTTTGAGCCGTTAAAGGTCATTTATGATGAGATCAAGACCGAGTTCAACAACGATCTTGATCTGTCTGACTATCCGCTTACAGCAAGCAATGTCCCTGCCGATTACGAGGCTGTTTATGAAGCCGAGGCAGGGGAGTTTACTGGAAATACCGCTGCATATGACAGTCCCGAAGCTTCGGGCGGAGCAGAGGTAAACGGCGTAAACAGTGAGGGCGACAGCCTTACATTTGTCGTTGATATTGAGTACGACGGCTTTTACGACCTTAACTTTGTTTCCAAGACAAGCAACGGCAGACGTGAGAATTACCTGTTTATTGACGACGAACAGGTGGGTACTATAATGTGTCTGAATTATTCGGGCTTCGGTGACAGCATGATGAAAAACATATACCTGACAACGGGTACGCACAGGATCACCGTTAAGCCCTACTGGGGATATGTTGATTACGACTGCTTAAAGCTCACTCCGAATACGACCGTCAATTCGGACGCCTATACGGTTACCGCGCCGTTGTCAAATCCCAACGCGGACGAGAATACACGCCGTCTGTACAAATTCCTGTGCGACATCTACGGCAAGTACAGTCTGACGGGTCAGTACGCCGACGACGGACGGACTTCAACGGAGTACACCCGTATAGCAAAGGAAACAGGCTCTCATTTTGCAGTTCTGGGCATGGATATGATGGGTTACAGCTTAGGCTCGGTCGCAAACGGCGGAAGCTCAAACACTATTGAGTTTGCCTACGACTGGTACAACAACGGCGGCGGTATTGTTACACTTTGCTGGCACTGGCATTCTCCCGTTGACTATCAGGTAAACGACTCGCAGAATCCTTGGTACTCCTCGTTCTACAAGGAGGCTTCCACGCTTGAGCTTGACAAGATCATGAACGGCGAGGACGAAAAGGGCTACGAGCTTCTTATGCAGGATATCGACAACATTTCCTACCAGCTTGAACGTCTGCGTGACGCGGGCGTACCCGTTCTGTGGAGACCTCTCCACGAGGCTTCTGGAGGCTGGTTCTGGTGGGGTGACTGTCAGCCCGAAAGCTATATCAAGCTGTGGAATGCAATGTACGACAAGATGACCAACGAGCATAATCTGACAAATCTTATCTGGGTATGGAACGCTCAGGATGCGGAATGGTATCCCGGAGACGAGACCGTGGATATTATTGCGACAGATATTTACGCAGGCAAGCAGGTGGATTCCTGCTACAGCGGAAGCTTTGCTCAGCTTGTGGACGTACCCTCCGTGCCGAAGCTTGTTGCACTGTCCGAGAACGGCTGCGTGATGGATCCCGATAAGGTAATGCAGGGCAACAGCCGTTGGCTTTACTGGGGAACATGGAGCGATCCCTTTACGCTCAGCAATGGCATTCTCAATGATGAGTACACCACAATGGAGACCCTCAACAAGGCGTATAACAGCGACCGCACCCTTACGCTGGAGGAGCTTCCCGACCTGAAAAATTATCCTCTGGACTAATCTGAATACGACCAAAATAAAAACGGAAACTGTTTTAAAAGCAGTTTCCGTTTTTGTGTTATTATTGATTTTCAGACCCACTCAAAGTTTTCTTTTCCCGCGCCGATCTCAAAATGGTACTTCACAATGCCCCTGTCCGTATCCGAAAGCATTCCGCTTTTGTATGACAATGATACTTTATTTCCGTTTCCCTTTATAAAGAAAGCCTGTCTGTTGAGGGCAGTAGGAGCGAGCAGTGCAGTCTTTACACCGCTTGTAAACCATTCGGGCGCATTGCCGTCATATTCGCTAACATCTTCTGGACTTTTTGACTTATGGGGAACTCCCTGAACCTCGCCGTATCCGACGGTGATTATGCCGGTAATTTTTTCGGCTTCGGGAGCATTTTTCTTTGCACCGTTTTTGCTGAAGGTACCACCGATCCACCATGAATTAAGTCCAAGGGTCTGAGCAAGTAGCATAATGTCTGTTCCGCAGTAACCGAGCTTTTCCTCGGTATCGGGCGCGTCCTTTCCCGCCAGTACTATGTAGTTGCGTACTCCCTTGGAAAGAATAAGCTTTACAGCCGTTCCGAGAGCGTCCGTGTTTTCGGTTACCAGCTTCATGTCAAGTCCGAACTTTTCATTGCAGGCATTGATACGCTCGGTAAGCTTGTCCGCGGTCTCCTGCGGCATTTTGCGGTCGGTGTATTTGCGGACGGTGTGTCGGCATTCTGCCGCTTCTTTCAGCGTCATATTTTATCTCCTTTATCTGCCGGATATAGGCATATAGTCTCTGTGTTCCTGAACAGCCCGGTAAGCGGGACGGATAATTTTTCCCGCCACAAGCAGCTCCTCGATACGGTGAGCCGACCAACCCGAAATTCTTGCGATAGCGAAAATAGGTGTATAGAGCTCGGGCGGAAGCTGAAGCATACTGTAGGCAAAGCCGCTGTAGAAGTCGATATTTGCGGAAACGCCCTTGTAGATCCTGCGCTCCTTGGCGATTACTTCGGGAGCAAGACGTTCTATTTTGCGGTACAGAGCGTATTCTTTCTCCATGTGCTTTTCCTCGGACAGACTCTTTACTGCTCCTTTAAGTATAGCGGCTCTCGGGTCGGAAACGGAGTAGACAGCATGTCCCATGCCGTAGATAAGTCCCGACCTGTCGAAAGCCTCCTTGTGGAGCAGCTTTTTGAGATAATCGCGGATAGCGTCCTCATCCTCCCAGTCGGAAAGCTTGTTTTTCATATCCTCGAACATCATCGTCACCTTGATGTTTGCGCCGCCGTGCTTGGGACCTTTAAGGGAAGCCAGCGCCGCCGCGATAGCTGAGTAAGTATCAGTGCCCGAAGAAGTAACAACGTGAGTTGTAAAGGTGGAGTTGTTGCCTCCGCCGTGTTCCGCGTGGAGAACAAGGGCAAGGTCAAGGATACGGGCTTCAAGCTCGGTAAATGTGCTGTCCTTGCGGAGCATATGAAGAATGTTTTCCGCAGTGGAATATTCGGGCTTCGGCTGGTGAATGAAGAAACTCTCATTATCGTGATAGTACGCTTTTGCCTGATAGCTGTAAACAGCGATAAGCGGGAACAGTGCGATAAGCTCCAGCGACTGTCTGAGAACGTTGGGTATAGACGTATCGTTGGGCATATCGTCATATGAATAAAGGGTAAGCACTCCTCTTGCAAGACCGTTCATAATGTCGTTGCTTGGGGATTTCATGATTATATCGCGGACAAACGTGGTGGGGAGCTGTCTGTAGTCCGCAAGAAGCCTGCTGAAATCTTCAAGCTGTTTTTTTGCGGGAAGCTCGCCGAAAAGCAGGAGATAAGTAATTTCTTCAAATCCGAAACGCTTGTCGCTTGTGAAACCGGTCACAAGGTCGTTGATATTGTAGCCGCGGTAATAAAGCTCTCCGTCGCAGGGGATGGAGTTGCCGTCAACGGTTTTTGAGGAGATTATTTCGGAAATTTCTGTAAGTCCCGCAAGAACGCCCTTTCCGTTGATGTCTCTCAGACCGCGTTTTACATCGTACTTGGTATAAAGCTCCTGATCAATACAGCCGTTCTTTTCGCAAAGAGTAGATAAATTGACAATGTCGGGTGTGATTTTGGAAAAATTGTAACCGGAAATCATTTGATCCGTCCTTTCATATAAACATCATAAAATACTTTACATTGTTAAGTATAGCATAAAATTAATAGAATTGCAAGCAAATCCGCGATTTGTCACATAACTTTCACATATTTGTGAACGCCTGTTTCCGACAAAATCCGCATTTGACACGGTTTCGGGACGTGACTTCAGTGTAAATATGCATAATAAAATGTAAAGTTTTTAGAAAAAACTATTGTAATTCGGAAGAATTTGTAATATAATAAATATGTATAGTTTTATTTGGAGGGAGAGATCTGCTTCCGCAATGAATATTCTGGTGATCGGCTGCGGAAACGTGGGTTCGGCTCTGTGCGGCGCGTTGTCGGCTCAGGGACACGACGTTTCGGTGATAAGCCGCGACAAAGAACAATTTTCAAATCTTCCGCCCGATTTTAACGGCTACACCACCTTCGGCATTCCAATCGACAAGGAGGTTCTGAAAAAGGCGGGCATAGAAAACTGCGACGCGCTTGCGGCAGTGACCTCCGACGATAATACAAATCTGATGGTCATTCAGCTTGCAAAACAGTTTTTCGGAGTACCCAAGGTTTTCGCAAGGGTGAACGACCCCAAGAAACACGAGGTTTTTTCCGAGTTCGGACTTGAGACGGTATGTCCTACAAACATGACGGTAACGTCGTTTTGTGCGGCGATAAACAGCTCTGCTTCCTCGGAAACTGCCGTAGGCGGTCATTCCGTGGTCATGGAGATGATGGAGATCCCCAAGGAATTTGTGGGAAAACGCATAAGCGAGATCGAATTTGAAGAAAACGAAACCCTTGTCGCCATAGAGCACAGCGACGGTACTGTAAGCATGATGCTGCTGAAAAACTGCGAGATGCAAGCGGGAGACAAGCTTATTCTGGCGAAATTCGCGGATTAAAGTTCGGGAGAGGAATTTATTTGAAAGTTACGATTATCGGAGGGGGCAAGGTGGGCTACTACCTTGTGCGTACCCTGATAGAGCATGACCACGAGCCGACTGTCATCGAGCGGGACAAGTCGGTGTGCGAGCATATCGCAAACGAAATGGATATCCCCATTATCTGCGGCGACGCCACAAAGCTGGATATACTCGAAGCCGCCGAGGTACGGGAATCGGGCGCACTTGTGAGCGTTACGGGCTCGGACGAGACAAATCTTATAGTTTGTCAGCTTGCGAAAAAGAAATTCGGCGTTGTCAAGACCGTAGCAAAGTCCAACAACCCTAAAAACGTGGCGGTCATGCAGGCTTTGGGAATAGACAACGTTATAAACAGCACAGACAGTATCGCGTCCCTGATCGAGCGTGAGGTGGATACTTCAAGGATAAAGCAAGTGCTTTCACTTGGCGGTGGAGAGGTGACCTTATTTGAGGTACAGCTTCCGCCTGACTATGTGTACGACGGGAAAATGCTTATGGAGATAAAGCTTCCCGTGCTTTTCAATATCGTGTCCATAACCCGCGGCGGCTGTATTATAATCCCGCGCGGACAGTCAATGCTGAAAAGCGGTGACAAGCTTCTGGTCATATCGGAGTCGGATGCGGTCAAGGAACTTAAATCAGTGCTTAAAATAAAGGATTAAAAGATATATTACAGTAAAGGGTGGTGCCGAAATGGCAAAACAGTCGGAAAAAAATATGGCTGACGAAAATACAGCCGACGTTACCAATACTTCCAAAAAGCGGGGACGTCCCTCCAAGACGGAGAAAAGTACCCCGAAAGCGCCTGAAATACAGGAAAAAACCAAAAATTCAAAGCTCAGACCTCAGGAGGACAGCGAGCTTTTTGCGCTTGATATCGGAACGCGTACGGTGGTCGGCATAATCGGTCATATGGACGATAACGTTTTCTGTGTGGACTACGCGGAATCCGTACCCCACAAAAGACGCGCCATGATAGACGGTCAGATCGAGGATATTCCCGTGGTCTCGTCGGTGGTCAAGCAGGTAAGGGAAAAGCTTGAAGCCAAGTCGGGGATAAAGCTGTCAAAGGTCGGTATCGCTGCGGC
>JAIEDQ010000159.1 GCA_029067895.1 Oscillospiraceae bacterium
TACAGCGAAATTTTTGCGCGGAATTCTATATCGTCCATATACATCGAGGTGTACTTATAGCGGTGCATGAATTTGCGGAAGGATACTATTATTTTAACCTCGTCGCCGTAAATAAGTTCCTTGCACCGTCTTTTTGCCCTCGGAAAATTTGTGCATAAAACCGTCAAAGCGTATGCTGAAAGCACATAGGAAATATACGATATAGGATTTGTACTGCTTAAAAACACAAGTGAAATTATCACGGCAGGGAAGCCGATAATTGTGCTTAAAACAATTACCCACACAGGCGGAAAAAGTATTTTATAGAGAAATTCTTTAAACCGTTTCATTTTTATCACACCTTAATTTTACCGTGAATGTGCTGCCATTTCCAAGCTCACTTTGTACGGATATTTCGCAGTTTGTAATATCAATAACCCGCTTTACAAGGGCAAGTCCAAGACCATTCCCCTTTGCCGCATGGGAGGTGTCCCCCTGATAAAATTTCTCAAAAATATGTCTGCCCGTTTCGGCGGACATTCCGCAGCCTGTGTCGCTTACGGAAACTTCCGCAATGCCTTTTTCTTTTTTCAGCGCAACGGAAATTTTCCCGTTCATATCCGTAAATTTTGTTGCGTTTGAAAACAAATTGTTCCA
This sequence comes from Oscillospiraceae bacterium, assembly GCA_029067895.1. GTDB lineage: Bacteria > Bacillota > Clostridia > Oscillospirales > Ruminococcaceae > RGIG8773. The sequence goes on from JAIEDQ010000159.1 coordinate 637, forward strand.
CACAAGAGAAAGCATTTCGGCATCGGCGTTTATTATTACATCTTCCTCGATATCCGCTTCTATATCAAGATTTTTTCTCTCCCAAACGTCCTCAAAAGCAAGCAGGCATTCGCATAACTGTTCGCTTAAATTGTAGGACTTGCTGACAGGGTAGATCTGCTGATTTTCAAGCTTGTTCAGCTTTAAAATATTTGTGATAAGGCTTGCAAGACTGCGTGAAGCGTCCGTTACGGACTTTGCATACTGAATACGTTTTTCCTCTGTCAGGTCGGGACTTTGCAAAAGCGTGCCGTAATTATTTATCGCCGCCAGAGGAGTTTTCAGCTCGTGGGAAACGTTTGCTATAAAGTCCGTCCGCAAAGTTTCAACGCTGCCAAGCTCCTCCGTCATTTTGTTTATCTGCTCAATTATTACATCAAATCCATTTGCGCTTGCTGTATTTTTTATGGGAGCAATACGGACGCTCAGGTCGCCGTTTGTGATCTTGTCAAGACCTTTTATTATTTTTTCAACATATCGGTCAACGGTCAATTTTCTCCGCACAATATCAAGAACAAAGAATATCAGCGTGAGCAAAATAACGTTCAGAAAGGTCGCCGTTGCATTTTTCTGCAAAAGCTCGCGGTCGAACTCCATTGACTGCAAAAAAAGCAGAAACGAACAGGTCACAACAAATGCGATTATTATAAAAAACGTAATAAATCTCAATACTGCAATGGCTGTTTTTTCAAAACTTTTTCCGTTCATTTCAGCACCGCCTTATAGCCGAGACCGTGTACGGTAACTATTTCAAAATCCTTGCAGCATTCAAATTTTTCCCGCAACTTCCGCATATAAACGTCCACCGTTCTTGAACCCGATTCGGATTCGGCGTCCCAGAATTCGTCCATAAGCTGGGAACGGGTAAAAGTTTTTTTCGGGTAGGAAAGCAGCTTGTACAGCAGATTGAATTCCCGCACAGTCAGGGGAATAT
>JAIEDQ010000016.1:0-8803 GCA_029067895.1 Oscillospiraceae bacterium
CAACAATTTTCCACACCCTTTTATGTTAAATATATACTAAATTTTTTAACATTTCTGTATGGTAAAATTCATTTATAGTTCATATTAGTACTTTCTGTGAACAATTTATATAGGTCGGGTCGTCTTTCTTTGGTTATTTTAACGGCTTCCTCATGTCGGAATGCGGCGATATTTTTGTGATGTCCTGTCAGCAGCACGCTTGGAACGCGTTCTCCCTCCCATATTTCGGGACGTGTATAGTGGGGATATTCCAGAAGTCCCGAAAAATGGCTCTCTTCCCGGAAGCATTCCTCCGAGGAAAGCACTCCGCCGCACATTCTCGCCACCGCGTCGGTCAGCACCAGCGCGGGAAGCTCCCCTCCCGTCAGAACATAGTCCCCTATGGATATCTCCTCGTCCACTATCTTGTCGATGACACGCTGGTCAACTCCCTCATAGTGTCCGCAGATTATAAAGAGATTATTCATCTTCGACAGCTCAATCGCTTTTTTTTGTGTCAGAACAGTACCCTTGGGGGACATATAGATAACATGAGGCTTCCGTGCGAACCCCTCCGTAACTCCCAAAAAGCAACGGTAAATAGGCTCTGCCTGCATTACCATGCCCATTCCGCCCCCGTAGGGGGTATCGTCAACGCGGCGGTGCTTGTCGGTGGAGTAGTCCCTTATCTGGTGGCAGTGCAGCTCAATTTTCCCAGCCCTGCGCGCCCTGCCCACAATGCTTTCGTTCAGAACGGTCTCGCACATATCGGGAAAAAGCGTTGCAATATCTATCCTCAGCGGACGCTTTTTTACCCGCACACGGATTCTTTTACGAACTTTAGTCATCGAAAAGTCCCTCCAGAACGTGAATTTTCATTATGCCGCCTGCAACGTCCGTGCTGATGACCACGTCGGGTATGGCGGGGATAAGCCTGATTGTACCGTCCTCACCCTTGATGTGGTAAACATCGTTCGCCCCCGTAAAGGACACCTCGCACAGCTTTCCGTAGCTCTCGCCGCTGTCGTTGTCGATAACCTCAAGACCTACCAAATCCTGAACGAAATACGAGCCCTCCTCAAGCTCCACGTCGTTCCTGTCCATATAGAGTATCTTGTTTCTGATATCCTGTGCCTGTTCGGGAGTATCCACCCCCGCTATCTTCATGACTACGATATTTTTCTGCACGCGGGACTTCAGTACCTCCACGGGAGTTTTCCCCTTGTCAAAGTAGAGCGTGTCGAACTCGCAGAGGAACTCTCCCGAATCGCACCAAGGCTCCACCCGCACCTCGCCTTTAAGTCCCTGCACGGCGACTATTTTTCCTATTTCAAGATATTGCTTCATTGCTTTTCCTCCTATCCGGCACAAAACGCAAAAAGGGAAATATTCCGGCAAACACTTACCCGAAATGATTTCCCCGCGTAATATTCAGAACGACCGGCAGTCCGCCGCAGATCAGTCGATCTCAACCATGATCTTCTGATTTGCTCTGCCCGCGCCCGCGCGCATTACAGTGCGGATAGCCTTGGCGATCCTGCCCTGCTTGCCTATAACGCGACCCATGTCGGCGGAGGCAACGTGCAGATGGTAAACCGTAACGCCGTCTGCGTCGGGTTCGTCTATATCAATCTTTACCGCGTCCTTGTCGTCAACGAGACCGTACACGATACTTCTGAGCAATTCTTCCATAAATATGACCATTTTCCCGATAGAGAAAATGTGTCCTCCTCTCTTTCGATGTTTTGTGGTTTGCGAAGCAAATTTCCGACGACAAAACGACAGTCGGAAAAACAAAACCCGCAGTTTGAAAATTTATTTTCAAACCTTCATCCTTCCCGATAGAAGCAAGAGAACCTGAGGCAGGAGGCGTCCGCCCCCGCCCATATCCTCTTAACGTTCTTCTGACATTAAGCCGTTCAAGCCGCGCACCAAATTAAAGCACGCCGTTTTTCTCGAAAAGCTTCTTAACAGTCTCGGTAGGCTGCGCGCCGTTAGCCATCCACTTCTTAGCCTTTTCCGCGTCGATCTTTACGGTCGAGGGTTCGGTCTTGGAATCATAGTAGCCGATCTCTTCGATAAATCTTCCGTCTCTGGGATATCTGGAGTCAGCAACAACGATCCTGTAGAAAGGAGCTTTCTTTGCGCCCATTCTTCTCAGTCTGATTTTTACTGCCATTGTATATTCACCTCCGAATAATGATCTTTGTATATCACAACGCTTTTGCGTAATGAACTTGTTTAATTGTGGCAATGCCTTGACTTTGCCTTTGGCTTATAGCTGCAAACGCCTTTGGCATCGCAGTTGTCGCAGATACCGTCCCCGTCCTCGTCAATGTAGGAGCAGTCTTTTTCGCAGTAGTAGCCGTAATTTCCGCATTCGTCGCAAATGCCGTCGCCGTCATTGTCGCAGTATGTGCAGTCCTCGGTGCAGTGGTAAACTATCTTGCCCTTGGCATTACTGCGGTGTCCGCTGCTGTGGTGTCCGCCGTGTGCGGAGACCGTAACGCCAAGCATGGACGCTGCCATAGCTGCCGCTAAAATTACCGATAAAAGCTTTTTCACGGGACATTCTCCTTTACAAATTTTATATGTTCAAGCCGCCGCACTACCCATTTATCAGCAAGAATATTACTCCCGCTACGACCAAAACGCATACAACGGCATTGAGTATTCGGTAGTTCTTTTCACCTATAAGGTCTTCCAAGAACTGCGCTTTCCGAGTTAAACCGAAATACCATTCCCAATTAAAAATCGAAGCCAGAACGCCTAAAATTCCCACTATTATGAATAGTATCTCAAAAACTATCATCATTGTGTCATCGCTTATCATCTATGCCACCTCATATCCACCCGACCGGCACCTCGTAATTACCTCATTGTCCCCGAAGCAGCCATAGATACAGCGGTCAAAAAAATTATAACAGATATGACCGCATTAAAAATTCTGTATGCCTTTCTGCCCATCAGGTCGTCCCAGAATCTTGCCTTGCGGGACAGTCGGAAATACCATTCCCAGTCGAACAGCGAAGCGAGAAATCCCACAACACAAACTATCATAATAATTGCCATATTATAACCACCCGACCAGCACAGCCGTACCGAAAGCCATCAGCAGAACTCCCGCCGCGCCGATAAGAAACCGCAGGACATTCCTGCTTTTCATGCGCTGCCGCGGTCTGCCGTATTGGTGCGACCAGTAGTCAATGAACCATTTCCAGTCCCTGACCGCCGCGGCAAGACAGAACGCTCCCACCGCGCCGAACAGTATAAAGTAAAAAATATCCATTTTTTGGTTATCTCATGGGAGGCATCATTCCGGGAGGAAGCCTCAGCTTGTTCTTTTTGCCCTTAGCATTTCTGCCCATAACGCCGAACTGCTTCATCATCTTCTGCATTTCCTCAAACTGTCTCAGCAGCCTGTTCACGTCCGCAACGGAGTTGCCGCTTCCCGCAGCGATCCTGCGTTTACGCTTGGGGTCAATTATGGAGGGCTTTGCTCTCTCCGCAGGAGTCATGGACAGTATTATCGCCTCAATGCGCTTCAGCTGACTGTCGTCGATGTCCGCGTCCTTTATCTTATCCCCCACGCCGGGAAGCATACCTATGATCTGCTTCAGCGGACCCATCTTCTGTATCTGCTTCATCTGATCCATAAGGTCGGTGAGGTCGAAGCTGTTTTCTTTAAGTCTTTCGGAAAGCTTTTTGGTGTTTTCCTCGTCAAATGTGGACTGCGCCCGCTCTATCAGCGTGAGCATATCGCCCATGCCCAAGATACGCGAAGCCATTCTCTCGGGGTGGAACTGCTCGAAATCTCCCAGCTTTTCACCCGTACCCACAAACTTGATAGGCTTGCCCGTTACCGCCAGAACGGATAACGCCGCGCCGCCCCTTGTGTCGGAGTCAAGCTTTGACATAAGCACGCTGTCGATACCGAGAGCGTCGTCAAACGCCTTTGCAACATTTACCGCGTCCTGACCCGTCATAGCGTCCACAACAAGCATAATCTCATTTGGCTCGGTCTCGGACTTGATGGTTTTAAGCTCGTCCATGAGCTGCTCGTCTATGTGGAGACGTCCAGCCGTATCGAGAATTACTAAGTCGTTGCCGTAGTCCTTGGCGTGCTTGACTGCCTCTCTTGCAATGGTGACGGGGTTTATCTGTCCCATTTCAAAGACCTTTACTCCTGCCTTTTCACCAACAACCTGAAGCTGACTTATAGCCGCAGGACGGTACACGTCGCAGGCTGCAAGCAGCGGACGCTTGCCCTGTTCCTTGAAAAACTTCGCAAGCTTAGCCGCATGGGTGGTCTTACCCGAACCCTGCAAACCGCACATCATAATGATACACGGCGGCTTTGAGGGGAAATTCACCCTTGCGTTGCTGTCGCCCATAAGAGCGATAAGCTCCTCGTTAACTATCTTTATTACCTGCTGACCGGGAGTAAGACTTGTAAGAACGTCCTCTCCCACAGCGCGCTCCGAGACCTTAGCCACGAAGTCCTTTACAACTTTATAGCTTACGTCCGCCTCTAGAAGAGCCATACGCACCTCGCGCATAGCCTCCTTAACATCAGCTTCCGTAAGCTTTCCTCTGCTTTTAAGGCGCTTGAAAACGCCGCTTAATTTTTCGGACAGACCCTCGAACGCCATAAAAACCTTCCTTTCAAAAATGGTTTGAAATATCCTTACAGGTCGGAAAAATCACGCCCTGTTATATGTCATAAGCTGTTTAGAACAAATCCCTGTTTTCCTCGGCAAGCCGCAGAAGAGTATCCGCAAGTCTTGCAGCCGTCTTGACGTTCCCGCCGTAGGAGCATTCGGATTTTATATCCTTGGCAAGCGCCAGTATCTGCTCTGTCAGCTCGGAATATTTCTCCGACCGTTCCGCAAGACGGAATTTATCCTCCATATCAAAGAGGGTCTGTTCGCCCCGCTTGATGCTGTCGCGGACGCCCTGACGGGTTATAGCCTCATGCTCGGCTATTTCCGAGAGGGACAGATCCTCATTATAGTACAGATCGATAACGTCCCGCTGCTTATCGGTGAGCATGGGAGCGTAATAATCGAGCAAAACCGATACCCGCAGATTTTTCTCGCTGTTCATATACGAAACCGTTTCCTCCTTTGATCTGTACCGAAATGCGTTACCATATTAAAACTGTTTGCCATTGTAAAGCAAAATTACTTTACATATTATACTACAAACCGCAGGATTTGTCAAGGGGGTAAAATGTAAATTTTCAGCAATGGTGTAAATGTCTGCTGCTTACGGACATTTACAGCAGTATACACCGAGAGATACCGCTCTGTCAATATGTAAAGCGAAATTCGTCATTAAATTTTGATTTAGGCGGGGTGCGGTTCTACAGCGGTAATAAGTACCCGCCATACAAAAACCAAATAAATTAGATAGCCAACAAATCTACCTGCCCCCTTGAGGGGGCAACAGCAAAATCAATGTTCTGAACATCTTACGGCGGGGGTGACTCAGCCCGCGGGGGCTCCCCGCCTAAATCAAAATTTACCGTCCCAAATATATATCGCCTCCTATCAGTCTTGACATGAAAAATTTTTTCTGTTATAATAGTAAGCGGCGTTTTTTAGCTTTGATTTTGAAAGGGGCTTTTTTTATGGCTGCAAATATTGTTATCGGTACTCAGTGGGGCGACGAGGGCAAGGGCAAGGTAATCGACATTCTTGCTTCCCGTGCCGACGTGGTTGTACGCTCTCAGGGCGGAAACAACGCGGGTCACACCGTTGCAAGCGGCGGCGAGACTTACAAGCTTCACCTTATACCGTCGGGTATTCTCTATAAAGACACCCTCTGCATGATAGGAGCGGGCGTTGTCCTCGATCCCAAGGTAGTGCTGGAGGAAATAGACGGACTTTCCGCAAGGGGCGTGACCTTCGATAATTTCAAGATTGACCCCCGTGCTCATGTTATAATGCCCTGGCATATCGTTCTGGACGGTCTTTCCGAGCAGTTCAGGGGCAATCAGGACATAGGCACGACAAAGCGCGGTATCGGTCCCTGCTATATGGATAAATACGAAAGAAGCGGTATCCGCGTATACGACCTTGTTCATCCCGAAGTTTTTGCGGAAAAGGCACGCTCTGCGGGAAAACTCAAAAACAGCATCATAACCAATGTTTTCGGCGGAGAAGCTGTTGACATTGAAGCGATAATAAAAGAGTACACCGAGTACGGAAAGCGCCTTGCCAAATACGTTGACGACGTTTCCGTGCTGACCTATGAGGCGCACAAGGCGGGCAAGGAGATACTTTTCGAGGGCGCGCAGGCTACACTGCTTGATATCGACTTCGGAACATATCCCTATGTTACAAGCTCCCACCCGATTTCCGCGGGAGTATGCATAGGCACGGGCGTAGGTCCTACGGTAATAGACAAGGTTTACGGCGTTGCAAAAGCCTACACCACCAGAGTGGGCAAAGGACCTTTCCCCACCGAGCTTGACGACGAGACAGGCGACTATATCCGCAACAACGGCGGTGAGTTCGGCACTACAACGGGCAGACCCCGCAGAACAGGCTGGTTTGACGCGGTTATCGTCCGCCATGCTGTTCGTGTAAACGGTCTTAACTGCCTTGTGGTGAATAAGCTGGACACCCTTGCGGGTCTTGACACGCTGAAAATATGCGTTGCCTACAAAAAGCCCGACGGTACTGTGGTAAAGGATTTCCCCGCCACACTGGAGGAGCTTGACGGCTGCGAGCCTGTTTACGAGGAGCACGCGGGCTTCAAGGGCGACATTTCAAAATGCCGCAGCTTCGAGGAGCTTCCCGAAATATGCAAAAGCTACATCAAGCGTCTTGAAGAGCTGTGCGAGTGCAAAATAGCTATGATAGGCGTAGGTCCCGACAGGGAACAACAGATCGAGCGGTAAGACGCCCGACAGTTAATGTAACAAACAGTATTTGACAAGTGGGCTGCTCCCCGCCTGTCAACTTAAATTAAGAAAAGGTGATAAAAATGATACTCTGCATTGCCAACGCTCTGTGCAAGGTCTGAACGGACGAGCTGCACAGAGGACAGATAATTCCGTCCGTGACCGCGTTTAAGCGCGGAACAGACCTTGCTTTCGATTACTAAATCAAAAAAGGAGCAAGGTCATTATGAAACTAAACGAACTTAAATCACTCAAATCATTTTTTATTCTCTGGCTTACCCAGTCACTTTCCACGCTTGGAAGCGCAATGACGGGCTTTGCGCTGGTAATAGTCTTGTACCAAAGCAGCGGCTCCGCCCTTGCGACGGCTATGCTTTCGGTATGCTCCTACGCGCCCTATGTGCTAATGAGCATTTTCGCGGGAGCGTTAAGCGACAGGTGGAACAAAAAGGCTACAATGCTTGTGTGCGACAGCCTTGCCGCCGTAAGCACACTGGCTGTGCTGATACTGTTCAAAACGGGTAATCTTGAACCGTGGCATCTGTACATCATCAACGCCCTTGGCGGACTTATGAACACCGTTCAGCAGCCTGCCTCTGAGGTAGCGACAACCCTGCTTACGCCCGAAAAATACTACCAGAAAACCAGCGGTATGCGGTCTTTTTCAAACTCGCTTGTGACTATCCTCACGCCATCTATTGCGACGGCGGTGATGTCCTTCTGGGGTATCGAGGCGGTCATTGCGATCGATCTGCTGACTTTCGGCACGGCATTTCTTGCGCTTCTGCTGTTTATAAGGATACCCGAAATCGCTAAGGACGAGAACGGCGGCGAACAGGAGTCCGTATTAGCGTCGGCGAAAAGCGGACTTGTCTGGCTTAAAACCAACAGGAAAATTTTGTGGCTGATACTTTTCCTTGCGGCGATAAATCTTATCGCTTCGATTTACGACGCCGCGCTTCCCGCCATGATGCTGTCCCACCCGAACGGGGGAGAGACCGCTCTCGGCGCGGTGAATACCTGCGTGGGACTTGCCTCTCTTGCGGGCAGCATAATCGTGACGTTCCTGCCTGAACCGAAAAACAGGTTAAGGGTCATCTGCAACACCCTGCTTATTTCCATGAGCACGGAAAATTTCCTGCTTGCGTTCGGCAAAGCTCCGCTGATATGGTGCATAGGCGCGATCCTCGGCTGGATAGTGATACCGATAATGAACGCCAACATGGACGTTATCTTCCGAAGCGAGATTCCCGCCGAAATGCAGGGCAGAGTTTTTTCCGCAAGAAATACCTTGCAGTTTTTCACCATACCTGTGGGATTTTTCCTTGGAGGAATTCTGGTAGACAAGGTGTTCGAGCCGCTTATAGCGGGACTTCCCGCAGACAGCCTGCCTGTGACAATATTCGGCGGCGAAAAGGGTTCGGGAGCGGCAATGCTGTTCTTTGTGATAGGAATAGCGGGAGTTGCCGTGTGCCTGATATTCAGACAGATAATCCTGCGCATGACGGAAAGCTCCCCAAAATAAAAACGAAAATAGCCTCCTGTAGCATGAAGCCGCAGGAGGCTTTGCTTTTGCCGAAAAGCCAAAAATCATCTCGGCTTTTTCGGATACGGTTTTTTCACAAGCGTCCGACCGAGAATATAGTCGGTGGACGTGCCGTAAAAGTCCGCAAGCCTGATAAGGTGTTCTATGGGTATGTTCTGAAATCCCCGCTCGTACCGCGAGTAGACCGTCTGCTGTATCCCCAGCATTTCGCTTATCTGCTTCTGGGTCATGTCCATGTCCTCCCGCAGGTCTCTTAATCGTTGAAAATACATAAAAAGCAGCTCCCGTTTTAGTACTTTTATGTACTTGACAATACCATAGTTATATGCTAAAATGATGTTGTTAGAACTTATAAGTACTAAATTTAT
>JAIEDQ010000016.1:8813-25053 GCA_029067895.1 Oscillospiraceae bacterium
CAACAAAGGAGTATTAAAAAATGAAAAAGTTTTTAATTACGATTGTGTCATTTTTGGCATTATGTGTATTTTCTTCGTGTGAAAACAATGCCTCTGCAAACGGTGGCTTTTATGAAACTTACGAAGAACAGCAAACATTTGAAACGACAGAAGCAGAACTTCCGCAAAATCTTTTCTATAATGAAGTTAGTATTCAAACTCTAATAAATGATCTGCAGGGCAATGCACTTAAAGCAAAGCGTACGTACCTAAATGAGAGATTTTTAATTCGTGGAGTAATTTTAGGTTCTGGAACTAACTCAATAGGTGATTTTGTGAAAATTGGAACTGATAAAGATGATTGGAATTATATAGTTTGTTATTTTAAAAATGATTCTCAAATAGATTCTATAATGGATAAAAACGATGGAGACCCGATAACAATTAAAGGTATTGTAACAGATATAGACGAATTTAACGGATATAGCATGAATATAGAGGATATTTATACTGTCAAAGCAGTTGGTCTTTCTACCTTGCAAAATTATCTGAATAAAGATGAAAATCCATATTTAGGTAAAGATATAGAAATTTTGGGGAAAATTTCTAAAGTAGGAGGAAGCACTATAGGAGAAAACAATCAGGGTATGTATATATACATAGAACCAAATGTGGAATTTCCTGGTGAAAAAATTAAAATAAAGTGCTTTTTGACAACTGATGAACAAATTGATATGATACAAAATGCAAATGGACGTGAAAGAATTACTGTTCAAGGTAAGCTAACAAATGCAACAGAAATTAATACATTAGAGGTAAAATACATAACGAAATTAAAGTATTAAAATAAAATGCCTGCCACCGTTTGGTGACAGGCATTTTTTATTTTTTAAAATCCCAAAATCTTCTGGAAGTCCGCGGAGATCTTAGCTTCGAGAGCCTCCGAGTCAGCCTTGACCGCTCCCGTGGTGGTGTAGTAAGCCTTGATCTTAGGCTCTGTGCCCGACGGACGGATTATTACCGAAGCTCCGCCCTCAAGAGCAAATGTGAGAACGTCCGACTTGGGCAGGGTAAGCTTTGTCTTTGCGCCTGTCTTGCAGTCGGTGGAAGTGCTGTCAAGATAGTCGTCGAAGCGGATAACGGACAGTTCGCCGATCTCCTTGGGGGTCTCGGTGCGGAGCATTGTCATAAGCTCCTTCATCTTCTGCATACCGCTTGCACCCTCGCAGGTAAAGGACTTCTGCGTATGGGTGTAAACGCCGTACTTCTTGTACATATTCTCTCTCGCCTGGAGCAGGGAGATGCCCTTTGTGCGGTAGAACGCAGCCATTTCGCAGATAAGCATTGAAGCCACAACAGCGTCCTTGTCGCGGACATACGAGCCTGCCAGATAGCCGTAGCTTTCCTCAAAGCCGAATACATAGCGGTTCTCCTCGCCCTTAGCCTCCAGGAAGCCGATCTGCTCGCCGATAAACTTGAAGCCTGTGAGAACTTCCACGATCTTAACGCCGTACTCCTTGGCAATAGCCTTTGTGATATCTGTGGTAACGATAGTCTTTACCGCGATGGGGTCTTCGGGCATTGTACCCAGCTTAGTCCTCTCGGAGCAGACATATTCAAGAAGCATTGCTCCAACTTCATTTCCCGTAAAGAGAACGTATCCGCCCTTTCCGTCGGGAACTGCAATACCCACACGGTCGGCGTCGGGGTCGGTTGCAAGCAGCAGATCGGGCTTAACGGTATCGCAAAGCTTCAGACCCAGCGCAAGAGCCTCCTTGATCTCGGGGTTGGGGAAAGGACAGGTGGTGAAGTTTCCGTTGGGGTATTCCTGCTCGGGAACTACGGTAACATCGGTAATGCCGATCTTTTTCAGTATCATGCGGACAGGCTTGTTTCCCGTGCCGTTAAGGGGAGTATAAACGACTTTAAGACCGCTTGTTGCGCACAGGTCTGTATGGATACCCTGCTCGGCAACCTTGTCGATATAAGAGGTTATTACCTCCTGAGGAATGTACTCGATAGTGCCGTCCTCAATGCCCTTTTCAAAAGGAATGACCTTTGCTCCGCCGAACATGGGGACTTTGTTTATATTTTTAAGCACAATCTCGGCAGCTCCCAGAGTAAGCTGACAGCCGTCGGAGCCGTAAACCTTGTAGCCGTTGTACTTGGCAGGGTTATGGCTTGCGGTAACAACGATACCCGCGCTGCACTTGAGAGTTCTTACGGCATAGGAAAGCATAGGCGTAGGCATAAGCTCGCTGTAGATGTGTACCTTAATGCCGTTTGCAGCAAGAACAGCGGCGGCTTCCTTGGCGAAAACGTCGGACTTGATACGGCTGTCGTAAGCGATAGCAACAGACGGATTTGCGGGGAAGGCTTCGTTTACATAATCTGCAAGACCCTGTGTGGCTCTGCGGATAGTATAGATGTTCATTCTGTATGAGCCTGCGCCGATAACGCCGCGCAGACCGCCCGTACCGAATTCAAGATCGCGGTAGAATCTGTCCGTAATCGCGTCGGCATCGCCGGCAATGGATTTAAGCTCGGTCTGAAGATCGGGATCGTCGGTGGCTTTTTCGCACCAAAGGGAGTAAAGCTCTGTTTCGTTCATAATAATAACCTCCATATCCGTATTTGGTCAGGACTTGACTGACTGCTTCGGTTTATTTTGCCGCATGGCATAATATCCGCGGCGGAACACTTTGTAATATAATTACAGTATAGCATAAAAAATTCCGTTTGAAAATAGGTTTTAAAAATTTTTTACAACTATTTTCCATAGGCGTAACTGTTTCCGCACCGCGCCGCCGGATAACGGCATATCATGCGAAAAGACTGCAAGCCGTTATCCTGTTTTGATGAAAATTATCATGTGTTTTTTAATAAAGTTTGAAAAAACTCTTTACTTTTGCTTGATAATATGTTATTATTTATAGTAATGAATGGAAAAGCCCAACAGTTTTCGGCTGTTTCATATAACTTTCTGACCGCAAGGAGGTGAACAGCGGTTGGTTATCTACTTTGACATATGCGCAGTGCTGGTCCTGTGCATGATTATTTTTTCTGTGTCCTCCCGCAAAATGACCGTCGGTATGTCAAACCGTTTGTTTATGGTGCTTACTTTCGTTACGCTTGCAACGACGGTTTCCGATATCCTTTCCGTGGTCGTTCCATACAGCAGCAGCGGCATCATGAATATAGTATGCAACGGGCTTCAGTATGCCTATCTCGCTTTGCGCAACACTATGGCTCCCGTATATATCTTCTACCTGATAAGCCTTACGGACACCTGGCATAAGCTTAAAAAGAATATTGTTTTCAAGCTGTGCATGATAGTCCCGTACCTGGTGATAATCGCCATGCTTATCTCGGATGCCTTTACGGATGATGTATTTTACTTCGACGAAAACGGAGCCTATACAAGAGGTCCCGCAATGCCGGTGCTTTACGTCTGCTCGTTCTTTTACCTTACGGCAGGCTGTGTGTACGTGATCCAATACAGAAAGCTGTTCACGGCGGAAAAGCTTTTGTCACTCGGCGCCATTTTTCCGCTTACAATAATCTCGCTGGCTGTGCAGTGGGTATTCTCAGATCTTCTGGTGGAAATGTTCGCCGCGTCGATATCTCTGCTGCTTATCATAATAACAGTCCAGCGCCCCGAGGAGCTTCTGGATTCCCTGACGGGTCTGTACAAATACGGCGCTTACGGCGTTGATATGAAAAGAAACTTCGCCAACGAAAAGCGCGTGGGAATTATCCTTATCAACATCTCAAACTATTCCTCCATGCACGCTATACTCGGCTTTGACAATCTTAACGCTATGCTGAAAAATATTGCCGACCGCCTTGTGGCTATAAACAAGGAGGAAAAGCTGAGGGCGGGACTGTACTATCTGGACAGGGGACGTTACCGTTTTGTTATTGACGAGAAAAACTGGGACAAAATGGAGCAGACTGCCGAAAAGATCAACAAAGAGCTTAAACAGAATATTATCTTCAATCAGATGTCCCTGAACCTTATCGCTCACGTCTGCATCGCTCACTGCCCCGAGGAGATAACCGAGTTCGAGGCGCTTATGGCTTTCGGCAACGAGCTTAACGATATGCCCTATTCGGGCAGGGTCATAAAGGCAGCCGATATCGCAAGGGAAAACCGCTTCCGTCTCAACAACGAGCTGGACGCGATAATCGACAACGCTATCGCAAACAGAACATTTGAGGTCTACTATCAGCCTATCTACTCCATCGGAACGGACAGCTTTATTTCCGCGGAGGCTCTGCTGAGGCTTCCCCACGAGAAGTACGGCTTTATCCCGCCAGACCTGTTTATTCCCGCCGCTGAGAAAAACGGAGCGATCCACAAGATCGGCGAGCTGGTGCTTGAAAAGGTGTGCAGCTTTATCGCAAGCAGGGAGTTCAGCGAGCTTGGTCTGGAGTACATAGAGATAAACCTTTCGGTCGCACAGTGTATGCAGGCAGATCTTGCGGACAATATCCTGAAGATCATGAAAAGATACGGCGTTACGCCCGATAAGATCAACCTTGAGATCACCGAGACCGCCGCGTCCTATTCACAGAATATAATGATGGAAAACCTTGAAAAGCTTACGCAGGAGGGTATTTCGTTCTCGCTGGACGATTACGGAACGGGATACTCCAACATCAAAAGCGTGGCGTCGCTGCCGATCACTATCGTCAAGCTGGACAAAACCTTTGTGGACAGCGAGGATAATCCCAGAATGTGGATAGTGCTGAAAAACACTATAAAAATGCTCAAGGACATGAATATGCACATCGTTGTTGAGGGTATCGAGACGGAGGGGCTTGTACGAAAATTTACCGCGCTCAACTGCGAATATATTCAGGGGTATTACTATTCAAAGCCTATCCCCGAAACGGACTTTGTGATGTTCATGAGAAGGTATGCCGGTAAAAAGATAAAATAAAAGGCTGAGCCTTTATGCTTGCCGCCGTCTATAGTGATGGCGGCAAGTTTTGTTTCCGAGACGGAAACAAGCTTCTGTATCGTCACTAAAAAACGGAACGCTCTCACGGCAGAGTGCGTTCCGTTTTTGTTTTTGCCGAAAGACGGTCAGAGCAGCATAGGCTGGAGCTGCACCTTTCCGAGGGCGGCTTCTATGGTTTCGGGTATTTTTGCGAAATCCGCCGAAAGAGACCGGGGCTTCGCTTCGGAGTCGTCCTGCCCGAAGGGTACGAAAAACACGCTCTTATAGTTGAGCAGCGCCCCGAGATTTTTTGCCGCTCCCGCAAGCCCGTCGTTTGTGGAGGGCGCGATAATAAGCGGAAAGGCGTTCCTGATATGCGACTTTGCCGCCATTGTTACGGGAGTGTCGATTATTCCCGCGGCAAGCTTTGCCATTGTATTGCCCGTACAGGGGGCGATGACAAGGACGTCGAACATTCTCTTCGGACCTATGGGCTCCGCGTCCTCGATCGTCCTTATCACCTTTCTGCCCGTTACCTTTTCAAGGTAAGCGATATGGTCGGCGGCTTTGCCGAAGCGTGTATCCAGAGAGGCGGCGTTAAAGGACATCAGCGCCGTGACCTCCGCGCCGTCGGCTATGAGCTGTTCTATCTGGGCAAAAGCCTTTGAAAAGGTACAGAACGAGCCGCATATTGCAAAGCCGATACGTTTGCCTTTAAGGTCAGCCATCAAGCTCCCCCCTTTCGGCAAGAATGTTTTTGACCGTTTCGGCTATAACTTCTCCCGATGTGACGGGAGCTACCTTTCCGGGCAGGGACAGCAGCCATATGGTTTTTACTCCCAGCATACCGGCGGTATCGAAATCGACCCCTCCGGGCTTTGAGGCAAGGTCTATCACAAGGCAGCCGGGACGGGTCTTTTTCAGCCGTTTTTCGTCAAGTATAACGGCGGGGACGGTGTTGAAGATTATGTCAAAGCTGTCCAGCAGACCGTCCATTTTGTCGATATGCACCGATTCGCAGCCGTATACTCTTGCCCATGCAAGGTCGGAGCATTTTCTTGCGGCGACGGTTATTTTTGTATGGAAGCCTGACAGGGCGTCTATAAGTACCTTTGCGATCCGTCCCGCGCCGAGAATGAGTATCTTTCTTCCCGAAAGGGTGGTGGCAAGCTCCTCCATGGCGACCTGCACAGCTCCCTCGGCGGTGGCTACGGCGTTAAGTACTGCAAATTCCTCGCGGAGGGCATAGTCGATAACGTCAGCCTTTCCGCTCTTGAATATCCTTTTGACTTCGGGAGAGACAAGTCCGCCGAAAACCACTCCGCCCTCCTTTACGGCAGGGACAAGGCTTTCAAGGGAAATACTTCTGCCCGAATAGGGCGTGCGGACGGTCACTCCGTCGGGAGAAGCGGGCAGCGGCAGAATAAGGCAGTCCGCCCTTTCTCTGACGTCGGATATCCTGTCAACGACCTGAACCTTTTCCGACACGGCGACGTTTCCGTCGAAGCCCGCCGCATAGACCCTGTTGTCCTCGGCAAGTCTTTCGGCAAGAGTTACAAAACGCAGGTCGCCGCCTGCGATCAAGAATGTTTTGTTCATATGCAAACTTCCTTTCCCGCCCGCCTTTGCGAGCGGATCAAAGATATGTGGTTTCATTAGTTTCCCTTATATAATATGTACGGAGCGGGAAAATGGTACTGTTTCGCTGCGGAGCAGACGAGGAGGTTCAAGCATAAATTTTGATTTAGACGGGGAGCCCCCGCGGGCTGAGTCACCCCCACCGTAAGATGTTCAGAACATTAATTTTGCTGTTGCCCCCTCAAGGGGGCAGGTAGATTTGTTGGTTGCCCGATTTATTTTATTTTTGTAAAGTGAGACTTGCTCCCGCCCCTACAAAACGTACCCCGCCTAAATCAAAATTTACTGCAAAGCTTCTCCTCACGGCAGCGATGCGCGCGGCTTGTTTTTACAGGAAAAATATGCTATAATTAAATAAAATAAGACCCGACGGAAAGGAGGCTCTCCCATGAACAGCGAAACCGACGTACTGGAATTTGATTTTCCCGACTATGAAGAGCCGTACCCTCCTTTCCCCGACGTAAATATCGCGCTGTTTGACAAGGAGGATTCCTACAGCAAAAATCGGGATATTGCCGATAAGCTTTACGCGGACGAGAAACAAATTGCAGAAAAGAAAAAGACGGCACGCAAAGCCCGCCGCCGTGAAATAAAGACAAGGGGAATTATAGCTGCTGCGGCAGTCTTGATATTATCGGCTGTATTGGTAACAACAGCGCTTGATTATATTAAAAGCTGGGAGCAGCCTGAAACAGCGTCCATTTCCGAAGAGGAAAAAGAAAAACTGCTGGCATGGAAAATAGATAACGATCCTTTCTTTGAGGCAGCAAAGATCAATGTGCTGTTGGAAAAAATAGAAAAACCCGACCGTGTTGTCGGATCAGACCATTATTCTGTCACAGTAAATTTCACCGTGAAAAATACAAGTGATGAAGAGATCGGCTTTATGCCAAGCAGATTTTATATGAAGCTGATAAACGGTCGTGTTGTGCAGCCGCATATTGCAGACAGCGAAAGCTTTTCCTACGACGGTCTGGAAAGCCCTTGGAACGGTATGCATATCCCTGCCGGGGAACAGGTCAGCTTTTCCGTCAAATATTATGTATATGAGAAAAGCGCTTCCGAAATAAAATGCTTTGCATATAACGTTTACGACATTTACACCGGTACTAACCTTTACACGGATATTGCCGACACGGACGGTTATATCTCCCGCCGCATTGAAAGAGAAATTGCAAGGCGTGCAGACAAATCAGCCGTCGAGGAAGCATTCAAGCCGTTTGAAGAGGAAGAGGGGACAGTGGTCTACAGCACCAATGAATTAAGCTACAAAATTTGGGTATCGGAAGAAACCTCGGACAGTCTTGTGCTTAATGTTGCAATTAAAGGTCTGACCGAAAATGACCATGAAATACAGGACGAAAGCTTTTATATTTCCGACGGCACTAAAAAAATTTACTGTCAAACCCCCGTCTCCATCAGCCGCACCAACGGCATCGCAACCGTCGTTGTTCAGTTTAAAAAAGACAGCGGCTTTGACTGCAAATGCTTCGGCTATAACGAAAGGTTCAACCGTGAAAAAGACTGGACAGTACGTACCGACGACGTTGAAGTTTACATTGAAGAGCTTTTATGACAGCGCGAAAATACGTCAGCGCTTGTCTTTGCAGGGGAAATATGTTATAATCGGTACAGCGGCAGACCGTCAGCGGAAAGGGGGATTCTTCAATGAATAACGATACCGACGTACTGGAGCTTGACTTCCCCGACTATGAAGAAGAATACCCTGCCATTCCCGATATCAAGGTTGTGTCTGCGGATATGGACGAAGCCTACCGAAGAAATATCGAACTGGCAAAGCATTTTCCTCCGGACAACGCCGAACCCGCCGAAAAGGCAAAGCCGATGCCCCGAAAGGAAAAAGCCTCGAAGCCGCGCGGCATGAAAACAATAACTTCAGCGGCAGCAGTTTACGCGGCATTCCTTATAATTGTGGCTGGGGCATTTATCGCAAACATTCAAAAGCCCGAGGAGATCGAAGGCATAAATAATATATCAATAAGAACCGATTATGAGGAATGCGCTGAATTTGAACAGCGGCTTGAAGGCATTACGCTTTTTGTCGATGAGGACGGTCAGCGGCATTATGATGTGACGATCGGCTTCACAATGAAAAATATTTCGGACGACCCTGTGATATTTTTCCCGAAGCTGTTGGATGTGTATTTGGACGATAACAGCTCCAGAGGAGCGCCTGTTGCGACGGAGGGAACACGCGATTTTGACGGCGGCGTGTTTACGGTGATAAACGATCAAAAGGATTTTACCGTTACATACCGTCTTGACGGGAACGAGGTCTCGCGGATCAGCTATTTTGGATACAGTGTGCCGTACCGCTACAGGATAGACATAGACAGCGAAATAAAAGAGGAGATCGCGGCTTTTCTTGCGGTCGAAGCTCCGGAGGATATCGTCTGAGCGCGGCAATATCATCAACGGAAAGGAGGCTCTCCCATGAACAACGAAACCGACGTTCTGGAATTTGATTTTCCCGACTATGAAGAGCCTTATTCTCCGCTGCCCGACGTAAAGGTCGCGCCGTTTGACAAGGAGGATTCTTACAGGCGCAACAGGTCTATTGTCGACGAATTTTACGCCGAGAAGCTGAAAGAGGAAAAACTGTACATAAAAAAGCGTCGTAAAACCGAGCGGAAAAAGAGACGGACAACCCGCGCTTCGGAACGTTCAAAAAAACGGTCGGTAAAAAAATCTCTTGCTGTTATAGCGCTGCTTTTTGCCGTTGGGGCGTCGGCGCTTTTTGCTTTCAACAGATCCGCTAAACCCGCCGAGCGTCCTCAGACAATTCTTTCCGAAAATTCGTATATTCCTCCCGAACCGCTCCCCGAACCATTTGAACAGCCCGACAACGCCGAATACGGAACAGCCTACAGTACCGATACGCTGTCCTTTATGTTTACGCTGTTTGTACCCAATGAATTTTCTGGCGGCGATATCGCGGTCGATGTTCAGGTGAGAAATCTGACCGAAGAAAAATACTGGCTGATGGTCAATAGCTTCTATCTGACCGACGGAGAAAAAACCGCATACTGTAACAAAATGTATTATCCGAATTACGTGGGTCTGCCCGTTCTTTATACCCTTGAAGATGAAAACTACCGCGAGTATACAGACCCTATTGCTTTGGGATTTAACAGCAGCGGAGAGTGCCGTTTTACGCTTATATTCGACCCGGATAAGTTTGATATAAAAGACCAAACATTCTCAATCGGCTATGACAGTGAGTTGATTTCTGCCGCGATTGTGGAAAATACGTCCGACAGCTTTGAAATCCCGTTGTCCGCTTACCCTGTCAACAACAGCAATTACAATTAGGACAGCGCGGTAATATCCTCAATGGTGAGCATGGGCTGAACCGCCTTGTTTATCGAATAGGCAAGCAGCTTTGCGGTACGGTCGATAAGCTGGTCAACGTCACGGGGAGTTACCATCATATTCGGCAGATGCTTGTCGGGAGGGTTTCCCGTGATGTTCTCCACAATGGTGTGCATATCTACAACGGTGGGAACTCCTATGGCAATAACGGGAACTCCCACAGTTGCTTCGGAAAGCTCCTTGCGGCGGTTCTGGACACCCGAACCGGGAGAAATTCCCGTGTCGGTAAGCTGTATGGTAGTGCCGAGGCGGGAAACGTCCGAGCAGGCAAGAGCGTCGATAACTATTACGCAGTCGGGCTTTGCAATCTCGCATATGGACTTGATTATCTCCGCGGCTTCGATACCCGTCTGACCCAGCACTCCGGGGGCTATCGCCGAAACGCGGTTGAGCTGTCTCAGCTCGTGACCGTCGGGGAGAACGTCCCGCAAATGGCGTGTCGCGATTATGCGCGAGACCACAAGCGGTCCGAGAGCGTCGGGAGTAATGTCCGAGTTTCCCAGACCCGCCACAAGCGCGGTCTTGCGGTCGCTGCCTTTAAGAGCGGTTATCTCCGCGGCTATGTTCTCGACCTGCTCGTCAAAATCCTGCGGACTTGCCGAAAGCCTGTCCGTTTCGACGGTAATGTACCGTCCGCGGCTTTTGCCTATGCGTATTCCCGCGACTTCGTCGGTAACGATTATTTCCGTCACCGAGCAGGCGGAGCTTTTGCGAAGCTTGCGCTTTATTCCTTTCGGCAGATTTTTAGCGTCCTCGTCGATCATTTCCACGGCAAGGTCTGTTCTTACTGACATAATTATCTATCCTTTCCTTTTAAAAGTAAGAATTTGAGAGGCAAGAGAAATACGGCAGCGCGGCAAAACGGAAAATCACGCATAATTCCCCCTCAACAGCACCGTCATGCCGGAAATTAGTCATAATAACCAAAAACCCACGGAAAAATTTTTTACAATTTTTCATGCTGCCTATTGAAAAAAATCCAAAAAAATGTTAATATTACTATTAGGCGTTTTCGGATAACAAAATAATAAGCGAAAGTTAAGGCAGTCGTGCTGTCAAGCTTACCGCAAAATTCCGTTAAGAGCCGTCAATACGTCATCACACCTGCTGCAAAGCCGTCCGTGTCAGGCTTCCGCGGCGGTTATGCCGGTTTTATTTTTATTTAGTATTACCGTAAAAAAACAAATTATTTAAGGAGAGAAAATTATGCCTAACATCAAATCCGCGAAAAAGAGAGTTAAAGTTATCGCTACAAAAACAATGCAGAACAAGGCTGTTAAGTCCAACCTCAAGACCGTTCTCAAGAAGGCTGACGCTGCCTGCGCAAACAAGGCTGAGGATTCCGAGGCTGCTATCAGACTGGCAATGAAAAAGGTTGACCAGGCTGCCGCTAAGAATATCATTCACAAGAACGCCGCTGCAAGAAAGAAATCCCAGCTTGCAAAGAAGCTCAACTCCGCTAAGGCGTAAGCTAAACGCACAAACACACCCGTCCTGTTCGGTGGCAGGACGGGTTTTTATTTGCACATAAAAATGAACGAGGGAAACGGAAATGCTCCGTTTCCCTCGTTATCATAAGCTTTCACAGCGTACAGAGACTATCTTGCTCTTGCGGAATTGCCGTTGTTGCCGTCAACGCCGTCAATAACGTCGCCGACAATATCCTCCGCGCCTGTTACAACATCGTCTACAATGTCGTTCACATCGGTGCCAAGCTCTTCAAGGAATCCGTCACCGTCAACATCACCCGTTTCCGAGGTGTCGCCGGACATGGATTCCGAGCCTGTCATGGTCTCCGACATAGACGAGCTCTCCGACTGTGTGGTCTGGGAAGTGGTGGTCTGAGATTCAGCCGAACCTCCTCCGCTCTTTGAACAGCCCGCAAACATTACCGCTGTCGCCGAAAGCGCAATTATTGCCGAAAAAATCTTCTTCATCAGGAAATTCCTTTCCCGCGGGATTTATGCTTTCCGCGTTCTGTTATCCGTCATTAATAATAATTGTTGCTCTCCCCGTACACGGTTTCATAATACAGATCTTCTATCTCCTCATTCCTCGCGCTTCTGGGTACGCTTATTGCGATATCCGCAAGCTCCGCGGGAACAGCAGCAGAATTTCCGTATATGCTGATAATATAACCGTTTTCATCGGCAATATGCATTGGCAGACTGCTCCTCACAAGATCGCATATGTCCTTATCGAAGCTATACACATAACACTCGCCGTAATCGTAAGGTTTGTACATGCTGGGCAGGACTTTTATATCATCGTCTATCAGATTTGCCCTGCGGAACTCCCTGGTGGTGAAAAGTCCAAAGCCCCATCTCATGGAGGAATAGGTCAGCGCTGTAGAAATAATTTCCTCATCGGACGCGTTTTCAACGCGCCTGAGATCAAAGTCAAAATATTCCAGCAGCTCAACGGTATTTGAAAAGCTTTCGGGAACTGTGATCATCGCATTGGCAAACCGCATATCTCCCGCAAGATGAACCGTCCAGACGTTATGCAGATCGGAATAATAATAATTCTCCTCGGTTATCGCCATAATATCCTTTGAGTACGCTTCCGCAAGCTGGTCGTAGAAGCCCCGTTTGCAGAGAGAATCAATGCTTACTCCTGTTTCTCCGACGCCCATAATATTCGTCGCTGTGTAAGCTTTGTATTCTCTTTTTCTTTCACTGTAAACTTCATTGTTGTTTTCCCTGTTGAATTCCATTTCCTTTTCATATGCTTTGGGTATTGCGGAAATAATTGTTCTGTATTTTTCGGCTATCTGACTTCTGTACTCTTCGGTAAGATCAAGCTGTGAAAGAATATCCGCCGTTGCCGCATCATAATATATATAGTTTCTCTCCAGAGTTCTTCCGCCCGTAAGATTATAGCGGATAATAAAGCTTGCGTTTTTCGCGGCGCAGTTGTACATTTCCTTATCTTCCGCCCTGCACCTTTTATCAAAAGCTATCTCTGCCCTGTGCGCGTCAAGAATTATTCCGATACTTTCCTTATCCTTTAATACGATCGGCTCATGTGCGGCCTCAAAATAATTTTTGTAATCGTCATTGAGAACTCTTGTGTAACATATCGCATAATCAAACATATCGTACGCGCCCTCGTAGCCGTTTGCTGTGAGTTCCACGGAGACCACCGACGACGCGGACGGTACCCTGCTCACCGCTCCGAAGCCGCCTGTTTTGTTTCCGATCAATATCACACCGAAAGCCGCAAGAAACGTCACCGCATATTTTATTATGCTCAGCCAGAAGCGTTTAAATCCGCGGTTTGCAACAACTTCAAAGATCATGTAAAC
This sequence comes from Oscillospiraceae bacterium, assembly GCA_029067895.1. GTDB lineage: Bacteria > Bacillota > Clostridia > Oscillospirales > Ruminococcaceae > RGIG8773. The sequence continues at coordinate 22,077 of JAIEDQ010000016.1, forward strand.
TATCGCCGTGATGATTATTACGGGGATCAGTCCCAACTCTGCGGCGGTACCAAGCAGCGATACCATACAGAACATTGCACAGGTAATAGTTATATAGTATACAAGCTTGAACACAAACGGCTTGGACACCTGCTCCGCCCGACGTTTTCTGTAGAGGAAGAACGCCAGCGCGCCTATAGCCGCCGTGATAAGAAGATACACGACCACCCAAACGCCGTGGTTGATGCCGCAAGTATAAAAGAGGTCGCCTCCCGACACCCAATCAACGGCAGCATAGATACCACCCGCTACAGAAGTACAGGAAATGATCTTGTACATTTCCGTGTAAGGCGTGATGCCGTAAAGATTGTCAAATATCGAAAGTGTAACGCACACAATAGTCAGCGGAATAATCGCATTGACAAGTAGGGTGTAAGCAATACATTCAAACTTGCTTCCGCAGCATACCGTGATAAGCACCGTTACGGTGTAGAGCATAAGCATTATCAGCACGCCGCACAGTATCAGCTTTAACAGCACAGGCGCGGCTTCCGAGAACTCATCGCATACATAAGGGACTGTATCTTTGACGTACCACTTGCCGTCGTCCCAATAGCGGATCGTTTGCTCAAAGGTCCTGCCGTCCATGAAAATAAGTCCGTAGCACATAAACAGCAGCGACAGTACCTGCGCTCCCAAAAAAGGAGCAAGGTAGGTGAAAAGTCCCGATAAGTAATTCGAGAAAAATCTTTGCTTTGCGGTCATGGGCAGGGACAGCTTCATGTCCACAACCGATTTATTGTGCAGACAGGAAAAACTGTCCACTGCGGGAAAGATTCCCAGAAATCCTGCTAAAGCCGTGGTAATGCAGCCTATCACAAAATACGGCTCTGCGCCGTCGATATTATTGCCGTTGTAAATGGAAATTATCGCCGCCAGTACAACCGCAGGCGCAGCAATAATATGCAGAATAGAAAGAATGATAAACAGCTTTTTGTCTCCCGCAATGTTCTGCTTCCAGTTGTGAAGCGCGGGGGAAACTCTTTTTTCGCTTTTGGGATTATTTGAATTAGTCGATACCGTTGCAGTCATAACCCATACCCTCCATTTCGTAGATGAAAATTTCCTCCAGCGTAAGAGGTATCAGATCAAGCACCTTGGGCTGCTTCTTGTTCAGCTCGGCGCGTATCTCCTCTTCGCCGCCCTTTATTATAAGGTAAGTAATGCTTTGGTTCTTTTCGTAGTGGAGAACGTTAAGCTCCTTGAAATCGTCCTCACCGCAGTCCTCCGCGAACGCCGCCTGAACCTTGTGTATAGAACCCTTTACGGAATCAAGATCGCGGTTGAACAGCAGCTTTCCTCGGTGGAGCAGAGCCGCCGTATCGCAGACCTCGTTTATCTCCTTAAGGTTGTGGCTGGAAATTATTACGGTCAGCTTTCTGTCAAGCATAGCGTCCACAAGAAGCCTTTTTACAATTATGCGCATTGTGGGGTCGAGACCGTCAAAGGCTTCGTCCAGAAGCAGATAATCTGTGCAGGCGGCAAGTCCCGTGATAACGATCGCCTGACGCTTCATGCCCTTTGAAAATTTGTCCAAACGCTTTTTTTCGGGAAGCTTTATCACGCCGTTGAGCTTGTCGAAGATCTCGTCGGAAAAATTCGGATAAAAGCCCTTGTAATATTTCCGCATATCGTTAAGGGTCATCGAGCCGAACTGTACGGTCTCGTCGTTGATAAAGAAAACCTTTTGCTTTGCGGACACGTTGTCGTACACAGGCTCGCCGTCTATAAGGACTTCTCCCTCGGTCTGCTCGTAAACTCCCGACAGAAGCCGCAGGATAGTTGATTTTCCCGCGCCGTTTGAGCCGAGAAGTCCGAACGCTGTTCCCGCCTCAATGGTGAGGTCAACGCCGTCCAGAGCGTTAAAGTCCTCAAAGGACATCTTTACATTTTTAAGTTCGATCATGATATAGTATCCCCCTTTTGGATCCTGTCCGTGAGTTCGTTTTTGGTAATTCCCGCGTTGAGAGCTTCGGCTACCGCCTTGTCGAAATCGGCAAGAGCCGCGTCCCTGACTGCCTCGGCGTTGATGTTTGCGACGAAGCTTCCCCGTCCCGCAAGGGAATAAATTACCTTGTCATGCTCCAGAAGCTGAAAGGCTTTTGACACCGTGTTGGGATTTACCCCCAGCTCCTTTGCAAGCTCCCGCACGCTTGGAAGCTTGTCGTTCGGCATAAGCTCCCGCTTCAGTATCAGCTCGATGATTTTTTTGTAGAGCTGCTCATAGATGGGAGTTCTGCTTTGCAGGTCGATACTAAACATAAAATTCACCCTTTCTGTAAATGCTTTAAACGCTTTGAGAGTTTCCGCTCCCGCCGTGTCAAGGGACGGCGGCAAACCGTTCAGACCGTTCGGACTGTTCCGCTTGCTTTGGAAAGCACGCCGTCCCGCGGCAAGTAGGTCGTTTTCCTCAAAGGATTTGACTGCATAGAAAAACATAGCTGCCTCTTCCTTTCGTAGTGTACTAATTCAACTAATACAGTTATAACACACAGTACACGTTTTGTCAAGGGAAACGGTAAAATGTAACTTAATTGTAATATTTTATATTCGGTTAAGTTATATAAATCGTTACTTTGCTGGGGGAATACGAGGGACAACCCTACCGGGGAAAGGGGGAGGCGCTCTCGGAGATTTAGGGGACGCTGAGCCGCCCTCCCCCTTTCCCCTCACGGGTTTTCCCTCGCGCTCCTTTTCCCCTCGCCCCTTTCCTCCTCCCGGCTCACGCTATCTTGAATAAATGACAAATCTGCGAGCATTTTATTTTTCCAAGAGTTTTTATTGTTACAGAATAGCGTAGCAGGGGAGGGAGAGGGTTAAGGAAAGAGGGAGCTCGAGGGGGAAAACCATAAGGGAGAGGGAGGGGGCGTGCGTGCGTCCCACAGTTGTCCTGAGCCCCCTCCCTCTCACTTGTGGTTGTCCCCCTCGTTCCCCGCGC
>JAIEDQ010000160.1 GCA_029067895.1 Oscillospiraceae bacterium
GGGATTTGAACCCTCGCGCCGGTTACCCGACCTACGCCCTTAGCAGGGGCGCCTCGTCACCACTTGAGTACTTCTGCGAATGGTAACAAATTAAATATTCAGTTTGCAAAGCTGGCGGAGAGGGTGGGATTCGAACCCACGGTCCCTTGCGGGATCACCGGTTTTCAAGACCGGCTCCTTAAACCACTCGGACACCTCTCCCAACCGGACTCAAACGCCGCTCGAAGCTTGGCAATTTGCACAGTTTATTAAACCTGTGACTAATATAGTTTACCACAAAAAAAGCCTTTTGTCAATAGTTAATTTAAAATTTTTTAAGTTTTTTCATGCCGCCGTCCGCAGTGAGAAGCCATGCTGTTCTCCCGAGACGATAAACGGTTTTGGCATAAGGATCACACGAAAATGCGGGGGACGCTTTAAACGTCCCCCGCATAAATATTTGCCTGTAAGTATCGTTACGGTCAGTGCAGTCTGAACGTGCCGATAAGCTCCTTGAGTATAGCGGACTGTCCCGAAAGCTCCTCGGAAGCCGCCGCGCTTTCCTCCGCGGTCGCCGAGTTGGTCTGGACAACGTTCGATATCTGTTCCATGCCCGTTCTGATCTGCTCGATCATCTGAGCCTGATTTTCGCTTGCTTCGGCGATAGTCTTTACAATTTCGTCAACGCTTGAGGCTCGCTCCTCAACCATTGTGAGAGCGTCGGACGTGCTTTTCGCGATTTTTGTACCGTTCTTTACCGCATCTAATGACTTCTGGATAAGCGCCGTAGTATTCTTAGCCGCCTCCGCAGACTTGGAAGCAAGGTTTCTTACCTCGTCGGCAACGACCGCGAAGCCTTTTCCCGCTTCGCCCGCTCTTGAAGCCTCTACCGCCGCGTTGAGGGCAAGAATATTTGTCTGGAACGCTATATCTTCGATAGTCATAATGATGTTCTCGATATGACCCGAGGTCTTGGATATTGTGGTCATAGCCTCATTAAGACGGGTCATTTCGCCCGTAGCAGTATTCATATAGGTGATAGTCTCGTCGGCAAGCTTGCTTGCTTCATCGCAGTTTGCCGCGGTATTCTCAACCTCGTCTGAGATAGTATGCACTCTCGCAGCAAGCTGTTCGATCTCCGAAGCCTGCTCGGTAGCGCCCTGCGACAGAGCCTGCGCTCCGGAAGATACCTGCTCCGAGCCTGATGTGACCTGATCCGCCGAGTCGTTGATCTGGGAGATGGTCTTGACAAGCTCCTTGTCTATTGTCTGCATGAAGCTGAGCAGCTCCTCGTAGTCTCCGATGTAAAGCTTTTTATTTTCGTTTACATTGACGGTAAGGTCGCCGTGTGCAAGAGCTTCGAGGATACGTCCGATATCGTTGATAATATCGTTAAGGTTCTGCACCATAATGGTGGCAGCCTGAGAAAGTCTGCCTCTTTCGTCGTTATAGCTGTTCTGAGGAACGTCGCTTTTCAGATCGCCCTTGGCGAGGGTCTCAATTCTTTCGGTGCAAAGGCGGATAGCCTTGCCTATGCCCGTTCCGAGCCTTACGGCGAGAACCGCCGATACCGCAATGGAAAGCACTATCACGACTATTGTAATGATAATTCCTCTCATAGTATCATCAAGGAAATCGTCCGACGGAGCGTAGATAGCCAGCGACCAGCCGTCAGTGCCGCTTATTGAGCTGTAGCCGATAAAGTAATCCTCACCGTCCAGCTTGTACTGGTCAAAGCCCGAATTGCCGCTGAGCATTGATTTATGTATCACAGCCAGATCGCCGTAGCCCCTGTCGGCATTTGCTGTATCCTTAGCCATTTCGCTGATGTTTTCGCCGTCCTTAACGGCATTGCCGGTAACGTCCGCAATAGTCGCGCCGGTCTTGTCGATTATATAGGCGGCGCCGTTTTCACTGACGTTTATATCGCGGACAATTTCGTTGAGAAATTCCTCATCGGGAACTATATAGACGCAGCCTACGGATTCCCCGCCCGAAATGCCGTTCTTCCAGAGGGGGGCGGCAACGATGACCGTGATCTTTCCCGTTACCTTTGAGACCAGCGGGGAGGATATATAGGTATGACCCTTGAGCGCGTTCTGGAAATATGCGCGGTCGGAGTAGTTATTGCCGTCGATGCCGTCGCCGTTTATGTCCACAAGGTTGCATCTTTGCAGACCGTAGTTGTCGGTGCGGCTCTGGAGGTATGAAAGCTTTTCCTCGGTGGAAACATTCGGGTCGGAAAGCTCGTTCATCGTACCCATTTCTTTGGCGATATTGGTGTAAGCCGTAAGCTCCCATGAGATGCGGTCGGCTGATACGTCGGCTGTTTCGTTAAAATCCAGCTTCACCATTTCCATAGTGGAATTATAGTTGAGATTGCTGGCAAGCAGCCCCAGAATGAACATGGAAACAAGCGTCATGAGTATCATGACCCAAACAATTTTTTTGCCTATGGACTTCACAGTAATTCCCCCAGTAATCAGATTTAAAAAACGTGTTATCCGAAGCACTGCGAAAGCCTGTCCGTGACGTTCCGCAGGACTTCGGCAAAATATGCTGTCGGGCGTGTACCGTATAAGAGCAAGGGCTCAGCAAATTATGTATACGATACTCCACTGTAATTATAACACTTTCCGAAGCGCGTGTCAAGTAAAAACTTCCTTTTTTACAGCCGCACTGCCAACCTGCAAAATATTTAAAAGATTGTTCACAGTCAAATTCAGCCGTGACTATTGCTATTTTGATAAAACTGCTGTATAATGATATAGTATCATGCTGACCGAATAAAGCGCAAAACGGCGCGCGATACAGCTAATGCGACAACGAGGTGATTTTTTTGAACCGTGATGAAATTTTACAGTGTACCGGCGTCATAGCGCGGTATCTCCTGCCTACTCTTAAAATCTTCGGCTTTACGCTTATCTTTTCCATACCTTTGGGCATGGTGGTGGCTCTGCTGAAAAAGTGCCGTTTCAAGCCGCTGGCTTGGCTTATAAATGTGTACATACTTATCATGCGCGGCACTCCGCTTATGCTCCAGATAATAACTATCTACTATGCTATACCAATGCTTAAGGTGTCCGATTCTCCTTTCCTGCAAAACCTTTTCGCAGGGGTAGACACCCGCAGCGACGGCTATCAGTTCACCGCGCTGATAACAGCGTTTGCGCTGAACTACGCCGCCTATTTTGCGGAGATATTCCGCGGCGGCATCGAGTCCATTCCGAAAGGACAGTACGAAGCCGCGGCGGCTCTGGGCATGACAAAGACCCAGACCTTTTTCAGGGTGATACTGCCGCAGGTGGTGAAAAGGATAGTCCCCGCCAGCTCAAACGAGGTCATCACGCTTGTCAAGGACACGTCCCTGGCGTCGGCGATAGCTTACGCGGAGATATTCCGCAAGGCAAGGGAGCAGATGGTTACATACAGCAACCTTACCCCTCTTTTTATCGCGGGAATTTTCTACTTTATAATGAACGCCCTGCTGACAATGCTTTTCTCGGCAATTGAGAAAAAGCTGGACTACTATAAATAAGGTGTATTCGGAGAACAGCAGTTCACACGGCGTCTATCCCCTATTCTCTATTATCTATCATCTAAAAGGAGTAGTACAAAATGGCTGTACTTGAAGTGCGGAATCTCTCCAAAAGCTTCGGCGGACTGGAGGTCCTCAAGGATATTTCATTCGATGTTGAAAAGGGCTGCGTGGTGGCGATAATCGGTCCGTCGGGAAGCGGAAAGTCCACGCTGCTCAGGTGCGTGAATCAGCTTGAAAAGGCAAGCGGCGGCACGGTAAGCGTCTGCGGCATGGAGCTTATCGAGGGCTACAAAAACGGCAAGCCCGTTTACGCTCCCGCAGAAACGCTGAGGGCGATACGCCTGAAGATAGGACTTGTTTTCCAGAACTTTAATCTGTTCCCCCACATGAGCGTGCTGAAAAATATTACGGAAGCGCCTGTGTGCGTGCTGAAAAAATCCAAGCAGGAAGCCGAAGAAACCGCTGTGGGGCTGCTGGAAAAAATGGGTCTGTCGGGAAAAGCAAACTCTTATCCCTGCGAGCTTTCGGGCGGTCAGCAACAAAGGGTCTCAATTGCGCGGGCGCTGGCTTTAAATCCCGAAATACTGTTCTTTGACGAGCCTACCTCCGCCCTCGACCCCGAGCTTACGGGGGAAATTTTAAAGGTCATCAAGGAGCTTGCAAAGGAAAAAATGACCATGGTGATCGTTACCCACGAAATGGCTTTCGCGCGGGACGTTGCCGACCACGTTATCTTTATGGACGGCGGCGTTATCGTTGAGGAGGGCGCTCCCGAACAGCTTTTCGGCGATACCCAGAACGAGCGTACAAAGCAGTTCCTGCAAAGGTACAACAACAATTGACCGCCGCGGAAATGCATAATTAACCGAATATTCATACATTATAAGGGAAAATACAGTATAATAGAAATGTTATTCATAATTTGAAAGGAGCATGATCATGGGATTTTTTGCGAATGCCGACGTTTCGGTGCTGATCGCTTTTGCGGCGTACCTGCTTGTAATGCTCGGCATAGGCTTTTATTTCTCAAACAAAAGCAAAAAAATGAGCGACTATTTTCTTGCGGGAAGAGGTCTGAACAGCTGGGTAACGGCGATGTCCGCGCAGGCTTCGGACATGAGCGGCTGGCTTCTTATGGGTCTCCCCGGAGCGGCGTATGCCACAGGTACGGGCAACTACTGGATCGCGATAGGTCTTGCAATAGGCACTATACTTAACTGGGCGTTTGTGGCAAAGCCTCTGCGCCGTTTTACCGAGGCGGCGGGAGACTCCATCACTATCCCCCAGTATTTGCAGAACCGCTTTAAAACGGACAGCCCTATAGTACGGCTTGTCTGCGCGGTGGTAATTTTCATTTTCTTTTTGGTTTATACCACCTCCGCGTTTGTTTCGGGCGGAAAGCTTTTCCAGGTAGTGTTCAACATTGACAGCAGCAACGAGACTTACACAAAGGCGGCTGTAATAATTTCCGCGCTTATCATTATCGCCTACACCTTTATGGGCGGCTTCAGCGCGGTTGCATGGACGGATTTCGTTCAGGGACTGCTTATGTTCTTCGCTATCGTTGCGCTTCCCATTGCGCTTATCAGCAATACTCAGAATTTCAGCATGGACATGATAACAAGCACTCAGAAGATCGTTGCCGACGGCGCGGACGCAAGCGGCTTTGCTTCAATGTTCCAGAACAGGAGCGCGAACAGCATTATCAGCGACCTTGCATGGGCATTCGGATATTTCGGTATGCCCCACATTCTGGTGCGCTTCATGGCTATCAAGGACGCTAAAAGCGTTAAGAAATCCGCGATAATCGCTATTATATGGGTTATTATTTCGCTGGGAGCGGCGGTTCTGATCGGTATTCTCGGACGAGTTTATCTGGATTCTCAGGGCGTAATTTTATCCTCTGCGGATCAGGAACTTATTTTTATACGCACAGTAAAAATGCTTTTCCCCGGACTTATCGCGGGAATATTCCTGTCAGCGGTACTTGCTTCAATCATGAGCACCGCGGACAGCCAGCTGTTAGTAACGGCTTCTGCGGTAGTGAACGACTTCTTCAAGGTAATCGTGAAAAAGGAAGTTTCCGATAAGGTCCTCATGTGGATAAGCCGCGGCGCGGTTATGGTTATTTCGGTAATCGCCTGCATTCTCGCCCTCGACCCCAAGGACTCTATCATGGGTATAGTATCCAACGCATGGGCTGGCTTCGGAGCGGCTTTCGGACCTGCGATACTTCTTTCGCTGTACTGGAAACGCCTTACCCTTAAAGGCACGGTTGCGGGTATCATCGCGGGCGCGGGAACAGTCCTGCTGTGGGACAATATTCTCGGTCTGGGCGGTATCATGTATTCGATAGTACCGGGATTTGCCCTTTCGATAATCGTTACGGTAATAGTTTCGCTGATCGACAAGGAGCCCTCCGACGAGGTAAAAGAAATATTTGAAAAGGCAAAAACAATTGAATAAGCACAAAACCGTCCGTCACAAAGGCGGACGGTTTTTTATGTAAATGAGGAATTTCAATGAAAAAAATAATGGTCTGCCTGTGCGCGGCCTGCGGAGTTGGAAAATCCACGCTTCTTGACTATTTGCGGAACAATGCTGTGTCCGACAATTTCTGTTTTGCAGATGTGGACGAGACTGGGCTGAACTGGTGGGATTACGCAAACACGGAAAATCCCGAACGCTACACGGAGGATTCCATTAAACGCGCGTCGGAGATGTCGGGAGACAAAAACCTGTTTTTCGGTAGCTGTACGAATCCACAGACCCTTTTTGAGAAAATAACTCTGCCCGACGAGATAGGAGCGGTCTTTGCGATAGCATTTACCAGCTCCCCCGAAGAAATTACAAAACGTCTGAAAGCCCGCGATCCCGAAAGAATGTGCGGCAGCGACGAGTTCATAGCGGAGCAGCTCTCCTACAACGCGTGGTTTCTGCGGAACGCAAGCAAGTTTCAGCTTCACATTGACAATCGGGATAAGTCCGTGTGCCAGACTGCGGAGGAGATAAAAGCTTTTCTGGACTTCGTTTCGGCGCGGCAACCGATCTGACGGAAAAACTTCCCGGAAGCTATTGACAAGCCATAGTATATGATGTATAATATAGTAAAATTATTACTATGAAAGGTCGCGTTACTATGTCTTTCAAAAAATTCTTTGCAGTATTTTTCGTACTTTTGGTCACCGTGACCGCGGCAATGCCCGCAGCTTCCGTAAGCGCAATTACCGACAAGAGCGGCAGGGTTGAGTATAACTACTCACGTCAGTGCTTTTACAGCAAGCCATATATTTTTGAAATAGGCTGGAATATTTCCGACAAGACGGCGGAGTCCCTCGGCAGCAAAAATGTTACGCTTTCGGACAAAACATCAATGACCGTTTGGTATGAGGACGGTCTCGCAAAAGATATGTCCGACAAGAATGTTACCGCTGCCCTTGCGGACGTTCTGAACCGTATCAGAGCGGAAACCCCCAAACTTTCCAGACCTATTGCCCTTGAAATAAAAAATACGGGAAACGCTTCTCCCGAAACGCTGGTGAAGCAGTACTATAAAAATGACGATATCGCGTACTATGCGGCGGTGCTACCTTTTGCGGACAGCAAAACTCAAAGGGCGTATCTGAAAAAGTCTTATAGCGACGGTGACGCGGCGTTCTTTTCGGTAAGCCTTGATGCTCTCGGCAACGCGGCGCTTGCCCAGCAGTATTTGGCAAAAGCCTATAGGGACGATGATATCGCGCTTTTTTCAATATGCTTTAACAGCATTAAGGACAGCAAGGCAAGTGAAGCAAGCGCGTTAGTCAATACATACGCGGAAAAAGCATATGCTGACGGCAGGGTAGCTTTCTTTGCTGTTCTTACGGACGAAATGGACGAAGATGCTGTAAAGGCATGGTATGACAGGGCTTCAAAGGACAGAAAAATAAGCTTCAAGGCGATTTGCGATTGCGATGATGATTTTGACGATTGGGACGAAAATTTTTCAGACGATACTACAGTGAAAGAATACGCAAAATACGGCGTTACCTATAAGGACGGTCATTATTACTATAACAGCGAGCCTGTGAGATACTTCCTTGACGTACAGCGCAGCAGCTCTTCCGCAACCATTGCAACGGTTGAGACAAACCCAAAGGGCAAAGCCGATATTAAAATAGTCCGTGACAAAAATAGCAATATCACAGGCGTGAATAAGCTTACCGCCAAGGAAATAAAAAAATATTTCGGAGATACCGAGGACTGATTTTCATGGATTTTATATTTATTATCGGACCAAGCGCGGTCGGAAAAACCACGCTTGCAAAGGCGCTGTACGAGCATTATCACGGCGTTTATCTTGAGCAGAATATGGTGCCCGAATTTGCGATACCACAAGACTGCGCCGACGAGGGCGTTTTTGAGGAGGATATCTGCTGGGAAAACGTTTTGCTCCAGCTGAAATATTTTTACGAAAAGGGCTTCAGGAACATTGTCGCTCTTGATTTCGACGACCTGCGGACAAGAGAAATTCCCCAAATTTTCAAAGGGTACGATTTTATTACGCTGAAGCTTGTGTCTGGCGATCCCGAACAAATACGGCGTCAGATGATACACAGGCACGAAAACGAGGGCGGGCTGTTCCTGCTTGAAAACGTAGAACCCGCAAATGCGAGGATAATGGGCAGAAAGCTTCTGCCTAACGAGGTACAAATAGATATTTCGGGAAAGACGGCGGAAGATGTCTTTAACGAAGCTGTGGAGATCATTGACGGCTTTAAGCCGCTGAAAAATTATGATTATGCACTTGATGACGAACGGAATTATATGTCCTGGGTGCAAAGCCGCGGACTGAACGGAGGAAACGATATGCAGGAAGCAAGGCTGGAACTTGTCCCGCCGACGGAAGAATACGAAAATCAGGTCATGTCCTACAGGATGGAAATGCTGGAAAACGGAGACGGCTTCGACGGCTGCGCGGGACTTGAAGCAGTGGAAAGCTACGGCGAATGGCTAAAATTCGAGGAACGGCAGAAAAAGCTGTACGGTGAGGATTACGTCCCCTCGGAGGTGTATTTGGCGGTACGGAAAAGCGACGGTGCGGTGGTGGGTATTATGGACTACCGTCTAAAGCTTTCGGATTTCCTGCTGAAATTCGGCGGAAGTATCGGGTACAGCGTCCGACCGTCCGAGCGGCGCAAGGGGTATGCAAAGGAAATGCTGGGACTGCTTCTTGAACGGTGCAGGGAGACGGGTGCGGAAAAGGTTCTGCTTTGCTGTGACAAGGAGAATGAAGCGTCCCGAAAAACGATAATCGAAAACGGCGGCGTACTGGAAAACGAGGTCGCAGATACCGCCAAGCTGACAGGCAGTGCGAAAAAGTTCGGGAACGGTATCATTCAGCGGTACTGGATAAAATTATGCTGAAAAGCCTCCAAAAATAGCTGACAAGCTTATAAGTATGCGTAAAGTCGGCTATGTCCCAAAGTACTTTTTGACGGAAAATTGTAAAAAAAATATTAATTTGCCGACTGCTATTGACAGAATGATAAAAATATGCTATACTATATAAGTCAATGCGGATATGGCGGAATCGGCAGACGCGCTAGATTCAGGTTCTAGTGGTAGCAATACCGTGTGTGTTCAAGTCACATTATCCGCACCACCACAGAGCCTGTGGTGGCAAATAGCCCCCGCAGGCAGAAAAGCTTCGGTAGAAATACGGAAGCTTTTTTCTTTATCATTTCCCCCAAAAAATCTATTTCTCTATACAAATATAGCGGGTAAGCCCTGCGGGCAATCCGTCTCTGCACTCGTAGGGACGGTTTTTTTGTCACTCGGTAAGTCACATATCAAATACATAAAACAGCCCTTTGGATTTTCACCGAAAGGGCTGTTTTCAGGCATAAAAGATACTGCTAAAACCGCAAATATTCAATTACGACTTGCTTTATATTCCGTTCCCCATGCTGCCATAGCGTCCAGAATAGGACGCATTGATTTGCCCAGTTCGGTAAGAGAATATTCAACCTTAGGCGGCACTTCTGGATAAACATTTCTGACAATAATCCCGTCCTCTTCCATGGAGCGCAGACTGTCCGAAAGAACCTTTTGGCTGATACCCTCAAGGTCGTTTTTCAGTTCATTAAATCTCCACGGACGTTCCATGAGGTTTCTGATAATAAGCAGCTTCCATTTGCTGCCTATGATCTGTACGGTCGTTGCCACGGGACAAGCAGGAAGTTCTTTTTTTGTAACCATTGCGATCCGCCTTTCGGTATATGTAAATTATTAACATTATAACATTTTTCGCCGTTTTTGTCAATCCAAAAATTTTTATCGCCGCAAATGCCGTAAATACGCAAAGGTTACTTTTTTGTAACCGAGTTATAAAAAAGTGCGTACTTGTGGGGCAAAAAAATATGTGATAATATAAAATCACAGGGACGACCTGAAAAATTTTTTAGGAGGACTTTATCATGAGTGAAGCATTGAAAAACGTAGCAGCTTTTTCCGGAAGCGCTTGCGGAGCAGCAGACCCCAAAGAGGACAAACCCGCTTCTGCCTGCGGTTCAGCCTGCGGTGCGGCAGACCCTAAAGAGGATAAGCCCGCTTCCGCCTGCGGTTCTGCCTGCGGCGCTGCCGACCCCGACAAGAAGTAATTATCATTACAAAACCCAACGCTCTGTCCGATGTGGTCGGGCAGGGCAAATGATTATACAAGCGTATTGATTTATGCGCTTTAATATATAAACCGGAGGAATTTTCATGAAACCGTATTTCGCTTTTCAGTGGCACATCACAGACGTCTGCGACCAGCGCTGCAAGCATTGCTACATTTTTGCGGAGGACAACTGCAAAGCCCTGAATGAAATGTCCTTTGACAAAATGGAACAGGTCATAGAAAGCTGCGTCCGAATGTGCGAAAGTCTTGGCAGGACGCCGTATTTTTACATAACAGGCGGCGACCCCATTCTGCACAAGGATTTTTGGAAACTTGCGGGACTGCTGAAAGAAAAGGAAATAACCTTCGGTATTCTCGGAAATCCCTTTCATCTGAATGACGAGGTATGCAAAAGGCTTTACGAACACGGCTGCCGCAAATATCAGCTGTCCATCGACGGTATGAGGGAGATACACGACAGCTTCCGCAAGCCCGGTTCTTTCGATACTACAATTGAAAAAATTGACTGCATAAAAAAATCCGGAATGTACTGCGCAGTAATGTCCACAGTTTCCTCTGCAAATATAAAGGATTTCCCGCAGATAATCGACCTCGTTGCCGAAAAAAATGTGGACGTTTTCGCCTTTGGAAGATACTGTCCCACAAGCGGTCAGAAGTCGGAGGAATACCACATACCGCCCCTTGAATACAAAGCTTTTCTTGAAATGTGCCACAATAAATTTCAGGAGCATAAAAGGAACGGCTGTAAAACCACTTTCCAATTAAAAGACCATTTATGGACTTTGCTTTTATACGAAAAAGGGCTGTTTAAAATTCCCGAAAACCATAATCCCGATATGATTTATGACGGCTGTCACTGCGGTATCGGTCATATGACAATTCTCCCCACGGGGGACGTTTACGCCTGCCGAAGAATGGAAAGCAAGATCGGAAATGTGTTTGAAACGTCCATGCTTGAATTATTCAACGGCGCAAGTCTTGATGAATACAGGCAGTTCGACAAATTTGAAAAATGTTCAAAATGCGAACTGAGAGGATATTGCCGCGGCTGTCCCGCTGTAACATTCGGCTATACGGGAAATATGTATGCCGCAGACCCTCAGTGCTGGAAAGAAATTCAGAGTTAAGGAGTGCTGATTATGTTAATGGATATTATAAAATCCCGCCATTCGATACGAAAATATACCGCTGAACAGATAAGCCGCGAGGCTCTTGAAAAAATTCTTGAGGCGGGAAATTACGCTCCCAACGCGGGCGGCGGTCAGCGTTCTGTAATGGTGGGCGTGCGGAACAAAGAGCTTACGACCCGCATAGGAATTATGAATCTTGCCAAATTTGACCGCTCCAAGCTTGTGGGAAGCTATGTTTCAAAGGAGCAGCCAAGCACTATCGACGACCCGACCATCAAAAACGGATTTTACGGCGCACCCTGCGTTGTTGCGATATTCGGGCAGAATAATTTTATGTTCCGTACTGCGGACGCTTTCTGCTGCGCCGAAAATATGGTTTTGCAGGCGGCGGAGCTTGGGATTTCCTCCTGCATAATATCAAGGGGTGAGGAAACCTTTGCAAGCGACGAGGGACAGTCATTACTCCGAGAATGGGGAGTCCCCGAAAATTATTCCGCCATATGCTTTGTGATACTGGGCTATATTGACGGTGAACAGCCGAAATTCAAACCGAGAAAAGAAAACAGAGTAAAAATTGTTGAATAGGAGTGTTTTTATGGACGCGCAGACTTGTTTAAAAAAACTTGAATATGTAGGTACTTTGGCATTTGCCACGGTTGACAAGGACGGAAATCCGCAGATACGGAATATAAGCGCAATTCATTATGAAAATGACGGAATGTATTTTTTTACGGCAAGAGGAAAAAACTTTTGCAGAGAGCTTCTTTCGGACGGAAGAGTGCAGATACTGGGGCATACCAAATTCAACGAGATGATACGTTTGTCGGCGTTTGCAAAGCCTTCTGCCGACGATATGCAGAAATACTATATGGATAAAATTTTCAGCGAACAGCCCTATTTGTCGAACGTTTATCCCGACGACACAAGAAATATCGGCATTATTTTTGAAATCAAGGACGCTGAAATTGAATATTTTAATCTTGGTGTAAAACCGATTTTCAGAGAAAGCTACACGATCGGAAACGGCAATATCAAACCGAAGGGTTACATAATTTCCGAAAAATGTATTGGCTGCGGAAAATGTACAAAAAGCTGTCCGCAAAGCTGTATCGTTTCTGGAAAACCGTTTGCAATTCAACAGGAGCATTGTCTGCACTGCGGTGCGTGTTATGAAGTATGTCCCGTCAAGGCGGTCATAAAGCAACATTGAGGTAATATCATTTCACAGAGAAAAATTATGCAGTCTACAGTTGACTGTCCATCCCAAAATTATATGAGCCGGTTCAGGCTGTAAAAAACTTAGCGGAAAGCCATATTATGACTTTCCGCTTTTGTTATTTTCTGCGAATTTTATTTCGTGTGATTCTTATGTCAAAACTATTTCTCGTCTCGGGAGAACAGTACGTCCGCTCGCTATAGACGGCGGTATGGGTAAAGGCTCAGCCATTCGTGCAATGTCGATACAGAAGCTTTTTACCGTCTCGGAAACATAATTTGCCGCCATCACTACCGGACGGCGGCATGGGTAAAGGCTCAGCCTTTATGTAGCCGCTGTTTGTTTCTTGTTTTTCATTATATTCTTATAATACTCTTCGGGACGTATCTGATTTGCTTTCATTTCCTTTTTATTTTCGTACATCTTCATATCCGCACGCTGATATACGTCCATAAGCTTTTTAAGTCCGCAATTCTTATCATATGCACAGAATCCGTGTGCAATGCTTATCCTGAATTCCTTGTCGGGAAGATCGTTATGCGCCTTGACATTTTCCGCAAACGCTTCTATTCCTGTCTTATAACGTTCCTCTATCTTATCGCCGCTGAGAAGTACGGCAAACTCATCGCCGCCTATTCTAAAACATTCGCATTCAAGGCTCTCAAAGGCAGACTGTATTATTTCGGCGCTTTTTATAAGCATACCGTCGCCGCAGTGATGTCCCAGATTGTCGTTTACATATTTAAGGTCGTTTACGTCAAACATAACGATACCCACTGCGGAAATATTGTCCTTTATCTTTTCAAGCTCAACAAGATGCTCTTCAAATGCGGTACGGTTGCCTATTCCCGTAAGACCGTCATGATAAGCAAGGTGACTTACAAATTCCGTCTTGATACCGAGCTTTACCGCGTTTATAGTGTTTTCAAGGCTGGAGCTGCCATAGCAGAGTATGAATATCAGCAGTCCTATACGCACAAACATCGCACTGTCGCTGCCCGCTCCCGTGTAGTATCTGATTATATCTATAAATGCAGCCACCGCTATACTGCAAAGACCTATGCCTCTTAAAATGCGGTAGATATTTTTCTTCTGATTCACGCTGACAAAAATAGAACTGCGTATTATCGTAAATGCAAGAAGCACCGCAGATATTGCAAGGAGTATATGCGATAAAGTAAGAGTTTCATGTATATCGGCTATGCCCAGCAAATGCAGACCCCAGCAGACAGTAAATTCCGCCGCCGATAAAATACATACCGTAGGACGCACTATTTTATGCATAAACCCGAATGCTACGTCAAGGTACAGTATCAGCGGTATCGGTATCAGCATAAGAGAACCGCAGGATACTATCTGCATGGTGCGGCTGTCCCCAAAATAAATCTGTATAAGATTTGTTTCAGACAGACACCATACAGCAACGCTTATCGAAAACAGTCCTAAATACAAAAGCTCATGATTCTTTCTGGACTGCATATTGATAGGTATATCGGCTACGATAAGCAGCAGCCCCACAAACAGTATCAGCACACAGGTAATAAAGGCTACCAGTCTTTCGTCAATGATATTAAGCACCGTTCCTCCCGAGCTGCCTATGTAGATATTGTCGATACCGCTTCTTGCGCTTTTATATACGGTACAGACGCGTATTTCTATTTCCCTGCCCTCGTCCTCACGGGACAAGTCTATACAGCTCCAGTGAGTACCCAAAGATCTGTTGTAAAAAATACTTTCGTTTGTCTGTGGTTCATAAACAAGCCTGCCGTCCACATATACCGAAAAGAAAATGTTTTTGCTTCTGAAAAACAAGGCAGAGCCGCCGCTCATATCCTCGGGGAGAGTATTGAATATACTGAATTCCTCATAGGGAACGGCGCACTCCAGCTTATGCAGCTTTTCTATATTTATTTCTTCCGAACTGCCTGCGGTATGCCAGCCCGTATCAAAAGCAGTATCATGTGAAAATTCCGTATCGCTGATCGACGAATAATTGAAATTCAGCGCAAGATATGCAACAATACATACCGATAACGTCAGCATAACGCCGTATATGATATGGTACACAGCATTTTTTGTTTTCATCATATTGCTCCTTTTACCAAATATTTATTATCAGAACCTGTTTTTTATATAATCAGAATATAATAATGTAATTATACCATATATTGCGAATAATGTCAATCAAACATACAAAAATTGTAAAAGCCTGTCCGCAGTGCTGCAATTATATGCGCTTTGAAATCACAATCGTTCTTGACAATTAATAGCATTTGTGATAAAATTATAATGTATAAAATAATTGTTTTTATGCAAAATTATCGCTGCTGCGGAGGATTATTATGACTCATAAGGAAAAAGCAATCAAACTGCTGAATGAAAAGTATCACTGTACACAGGCTCTTTTCGGCGCTTTTGCCCACGATCTCGGACTTGATCTGAAAACAGCATTCAAAATAAGCACCTGCTTCGGAGGCGGTATGCGCTGCGGCAATACCTGCGGTTGCATTACAGCAGGGCTTCTTGTTCTCGGCATGACATTTGGCTTCTACAATGCAAGCGATACCGAACAGGAGGTTTACGGAAACAAGAAAACAGAAGAGTTTATCCGCCGCTTCTCCGAAAAAATGGACGGAAAGGTGAACTGCCGCGATATTCTCGGAAAAGATATATCCGTTCCCTATGAAATGGCTGAAATACGCAAAAACGGACTTATTCTTAAAAGATGTCCCGAAGCTCTTGAAGCAAGCATAGAAATTCTTGAGGATATGACCGCTGAATACATAACCTACAAAACTGAAATTTCCATAGACCCGGAAGATCTGCCGGAAAACGACGAGCTGCAGACTATGGTCAAGCGTATGGGACGTTCAAACAGATTTCGCCGTCATGTTTCAGAACTTCTCAAATCTGCCGATAAAGTTGCTTTTATTCAGTTTGATATACGCCGCTTTAAGATCATAAACGATCTTTACGGTGAAAAGTTCGGAAACGAGGTGCTTGATCATGTCGTCCGCACATTAAATGATTACTGCAATGATAAGCAGTACTATTTGAATCTGCGCAGCGATGTATTTATGGTAGTCACCGAATCTCCCGACGCCGACTATCCCAGACAGTTTATAAAAGAGCTTGACGCTCGTTTATGCAAATACAAAAATGTGACCCTCCAGCTCTCATACGGCGTATACATGGCTGAGGACAAGACCATGGAGCTGCGGCGTATGGAGGACAGGGCCGCCATGGCGAGACGTACAGCTAAATCAGGCTTTGCCTCAAATATAGTTTTCTACAAGGAGCAGTTCAAGGATTCGCTTTACAACATTAAATTCATTGAGGAAAACCTTCAGAAGGCTGTTGATGAACAGCAGTTTTCCATGTATCTTCAGCCTAAATACAGTATTTCAAAAAATGAGATCATCGGTGCGGAAGCTCTTGTCAGATGGATAAACCCTGAAAGAGGAATGATCTATCCCGATCAGTTTATACCGATAATTGAAGAAAACGGCTCCATAGTAAAGGTGGATCATTACATATGGCGCAAAGCCTGTATGTTCATAAGAAAATGTATTGACGCAGGCATTGAACCCTGTCCGATATCGGTAAATGTATCGAGAGTTCATCTCAGGGGAGATGAGTGTGCGCAGATACTTTCAGATATGGTGCGTTCGTCAGGTATCCCCGGAAAGCTGCTGGAGCTTGAAATAACCGAAACCGCAGACGATCTTCAGATCAGCAGGCAGACCGCCCTGCTGAAAGACAGCGGCTTTACGCTGCTTATGGACGATTTCGGAAGCGGGTATTAATCGCTGCACGTACTGCTTGAATCGCCCTTTGACGTTATAAAGATGGA
>JAIEDQ010000161.1 GCA_029067895.1 Oscillospiraceae bacterium
GTCCCGTACCGCACCCCATATCCACAACGAGCTGCGGATTTCCGCCCAGATATCTGCAAATAACGTCAACAGGATATTTCGGCACTTTGGGACGTGCGTTTTCATAAACGTCCGCAAAGCCCGAAAAACGGTCTGCGTTATCTTGTTTGCCGCTCATATGCTTTTCTCCTTTAAATCAGTTTCTTTCGTCGGTAACAATATGCTCTATGCCCGAATGTTCACGGCTTAAATAATCTTTCATAAAACTCGGGTACGCCGTGTATTTTTCCAAATCTTCAATTGGTATCCAGTGCATAGTTTCCTTTACGCCACAGGTATAGCTGTTACTGTTCAGCTCCTGCGTGCCTCTTGGCTTCATCAGGAAATAAAAGCTTATTTCGTGACAGTCAAGACCTTTCAGCGGTTCTATATCTTCATTGAAAAAGTTTTCGTGAATGACCGCAAGACGGTCAATTTCATAATGCACGCCTGTTTCCTCGTAAACCTCACGAATAACAGCGTCTTCGGCAGTCTCTCCAGCATGGACTGCGCCGCCGATAGAGTAGAAATAATCCGCAGTCGAATTGCCCGCAAACAGTACGCAGCCGTTCTCCACAATAATAGCGGCGGCTCTGTACCGAAACCATTTGTCCTCTTTTGTAAATCCGCAGTCAATCGGCATAATTTTTCTCCCTTGTGTTATTTGTCAGAAATTCGACCCGTTCCAGCCCCAGTTTTCGGTACACATATAGTTGACGTAGACCCTGTCCGCAGGTATTCCGAGATTGTCGGTCAGTATGTCCGTAATCTTGCCCGTAAGAGTGGACATAGCTCTGCCCGAGGGATTTCCGTAAATCTGTACCTCCACCAAAGCGGCAGGCTCGTCCGTGCCCTTGAAGTAAAGCGTGTAGTCTCCCTCAACGCCCACCATGAGCCAGCCCTCGGATTTTCCGGGGATCGCTGTAATGGCAGTTCCCAGAGCGGATTTGATGCTTTCGGCTTTTTCCTTTGTAACGTTTACGTTTGCTTTAACATTGATAAACGGCATAAAAATTTCTCCTTTAATTAACGTATTTTTTCTGTGTTTTTAATAATAAAACCATTTTTTAAATATAATTTCACGGCAGTCTGATTCCATTCAGCCGCGTGCAGAATAATTTCGTCATACCCATGTTCTTTTATGCGGTTCATTCCCCATAATAACAGCTTTTGACCCAAACCATGCTTTTGAAACTGCTTATTGACAATTAAATCGTCTAATTCATTTCCGTAACAGGAAACAGCTCCCGCAATTATTCCGTCTTGAAGATAAAGGTAAGTATTGTCCGCTTTGTCTTTCATTTGAGAATAATCGGAATAAAAATTTATCGGTTCAATTTCCAAAGCCTTTCTCATTTCGTAAAAGCATTCATTATATATCGGCATATATTCAGCCCAGTATTTTTTCTGAAAAGGAATGCAGGACATTTCGCCGCTGTAGGGTATTTCACCTTTAAAAGACATTTCGTAAGCAATTATTTCTTTCATTGCATTTTTACTTTCTAAAGCAGCTTATCCAGTTCGGTAAGCAGCTTTCGCTTCATCTCCGACAATTCCTCATCGGAGGGACGATTTTCATCGCTGTACATCTTTTCCATAGGATACCACCAGACGGGACCCCTGCCGTTGTTTCCGTAATTTTCAATGTCGCCGTCCACACGGGGATATAAGTGCCAGTGGAGATGTGCGTCCCCCATTCCAAGCAGCTCGTAGTTCATCTTATCCGCACAGAAAGCCTTTGAGACAGCCTCTGCAACAATAGACATTTCTTCAAGGAATTTCAGCCGCTCGGCAGTATCAAGATGAAACAGTTCCGTCTTGCTTTCGTGTTCTTTGTACAGAAAAAGCGTGTATCCGTAAAAATGCTGATTGTCGCCGATAACAACGTAACCTGTTTCAAGCTCCTTTACAAAATAGGGATTGACGCCGTTTTTTATTATTTCTATCCTGTCGCATATTAAGCACATTTTTATCACTCCTTAACAATATTTCTTATCCATACGCCCTTTTTCAGAAGTATAAATCCTATCGTCACTTTTATTATATCCACAAATTGACAAAGGAAATATACCTTTTTTATATCAAAATCGGTAAACGTCACAAGCAGCAGAGCCGTTGGTATTGTTACAGCCCATACATAAACGCTGTCGAAAAGGAACGTTATAAATGTACGTCCGCCCGAACGTAGGGTAAAGTACGCCGCGTGCATAAACGCCGCAAACGGCATAAAGATACCCATTATCATTATAAGCCGCGAGGCAAGCTCTCTGACCTGTTCGGTGGTGTTGTAGAACATGGGGAAAACTCCCGAAAAAGCCGCCATTAAACTGCCTGTAAGAACTCCCGCCGCAACGGTGAAAAATACAAGCCTTGTGTCGGTCTCACGCGCTTTTTCCATATCTCCTGCGCCGAGAAGCTGTCCCACGATAATTCCGACTGCCGAGCCGAGGGCGATAAAAACTACCCCGAAAAGATTGAAAATAGTTGAGGAAATATTCGTCGCCGCAACAACGTCCAGACCCCGCCGTGAATAGCATTGGTTAAGAAAAGCCATTCCCGACGACCACAAGCCCTCGTTTACCGCCAACGGCAGACCGCTTATAAGTATCTTTACCGCAAGCTCACGGGGAACTTTCATGCTTCTGAATACGCCGCGGATAAACTCGTTCCTGCCGCTTTTGGCGTGGGTATACACAATAACTATGGCGCACTCAACAAACCTTGCAATAATCGTCGCAAGAGCCGCGCCCCTTACTCCCATTGCGGGAAGTCCAAGCTTGCCGAAAATCAAAGCCCAGTCCAGAACAAGATTTACAAGTACCGCCGTAAGTCCCGCGCACATTGGCGGCACGGTGCAGTTTGTTTCCCTCAAAGTGGAAGCATAGACCTGCGTTGCGGTAAAGGGGATAAGCCCCACAAGCATAATGCTAAGGTATTCTTTTCCCGACTGCAGCGTCAGCGCCCTGTCTCCGCTCTGCTCCTCGCCTGTGAGATATGCGGAAATAAGCCCATCCCCGAAAAAGGAAAGTATCATTATTCCAGCTGCAAGGACGGCAACGCCTACCATTGCTTTAAAGCGGAAAACGTTCCGCACGCCCTCGGTGTTTCCCTGTCCGAAAAACTGCGCCCCGAAAATTCCCGGACCCGCCAGCGTTCCGAATACGCAAAGATTGAACACAAACAGAAGCTGGTTTACAACAGCAACTCCCGACATCTGCTCCGTGCCTATCTGCCCCACCATAATGTTGTCAAGCAGGGCAACGAAATTTGTTATGCCGTTCTGTATCATTATAGGTACGGCAATAGCAAATACTGTTCTGTAAAAATTTCTGTCCCCGATAAATTTCTTGAAATTCATATGGTACGCGCTAAATTAGTCTATTCTTGTAAAGACCGACTTAAACGTTCCCGCCAGCGAATATTCTCCGCAGCCCGCAGGAACGAAAACGCTGTCTCCTTTCTTTAATGAGAGAACCTCGTTTCCGCACTTCAGTACGGCTTCTCCCTCCAGTATCAATATGTTGTGGAACGAAGTTTCGTCCGCATTGAAGGACGCTTCCTTGTCAACGTCAACGGAATAAACCGTGAAATATTCGCACTTTGAAAGCAAACGCTTTACCGCTCCGTTTTCGGTGAAAGCTTCTGTTTTTGGGTAAGGCTTTGCAGGACAAAGGTTAGTTACCTCCACAGCCTTGTCAATGTGGAGCTGTCTGGGCTTGCCGTCCGCGCCAACCCTGCCGTAATCGTAAATACGGTAAGTCGTGTTGGAATTCTGCTGAATTTCCGCGATAAGAATGCCCTTTCCGATAGCATGGAGAGTCCCCGCCTCGATAAAGAAAACGTCGCCCTTTTTAACGGGTACAGACTGTGTAATTTCAAGCAGGGTGTTGTTCTCAATCCTCTCGCGGAATTCCTCTTTGGTAACTTCTTTTTTGAAGCCGTACAAAAGCTCCGCGCCCTCGTCGCAGTCAACAATGTACCACATTTCGGTTTTGCCGTATTCGCCCTCGACGCGCTGTGCGTACTCGTTGTTTGGGTGTACCTGAACGGAAAGATTGTCCTTAGCGTCAATAAGCTTTATAAGAATGGGGAACTGCTCAAAGCGTTTGCAGTTGCTGCCGAGGACAGCTTTACCGCAAATCTCGATATATTCCGCAAGAGTTTTTCCCGCGTACTCACCGTTTGCAACGGTGGAATTGCCATCCTTGTGGCAGGAAAGCTCCCAGCTTTCGGCAATTTTTTCAAAATCGCAGTCTTTTCCGAAATCGTCGCGGAGACGAGTGCCGCCCCAGAGATAGTCCTTGAATGCAGGTGTGAGCTTTAATGGGTACATAATAAATTCCTCCCGAATATATAAAAATCCACCATAAAGTATACCATAAAAAGGTGAGGTTGTCAACGTTTGCCAACCGCATAAGGATTAAATCATTTTTGGAACTGTAAATTTTGATTTAGGCGGGGAGCCCCCGCGGGCACTTGCACACCGTGCAAGAAAGTCACACCCCTGCGTAGAATGTTCAGATTATTAATTATGTTTTGTCCCCTCAAAGTGGCGGGTAGATTTGTCGATTGCCCGATTTATTTTATTTTTGTAAAGTGAGACTTGCTCCCGCCCTACAAAACCGTACCCCGCAAAATTAAAAAACGTTCCGAATTAATTTTTACGCTCATTGTGCCGAATATCAGTCCTAAGGCATAAAATCCAAAAAATCGTAAATACTAATTGCAAATTTCAACCGAAAGGAACGGTAAAATATGTTTGAACAAAAAGCTGTCATAGAAAAGGTCATCGGTCGGGAAATAATAGACTCCCGCGGTAATCCCACAGTTGAGGCGGAGGTTTGGCTTTCCGACGGCACTGCGGGCAGAGGAGCTGCTCCAAGCGGCGCAAGCACGGGCATCTACGAGGCGCTGGAGCTTCGCGACGGCGACGAGAACCGTTACTGCGGAAAGGGCGTTCAGAAAGCGGTCTCAAACGTAAACACAACTCTGAACATGGCTCTGAAAGGCATAAACGCCGCCGATACCGACACCGTTGACAAGGTTATTCTTAACGCGGACGGAACGCCCGACAAGTCCAAGCTGGGAGCGAACGCTATGCTTGCCGTATCCCTTGCGGCGGCAAAGGCGGCGGCAAATCATTACCGTATGCCCGTTTACCGATTTCTCGGCGGCGTAAACGGCAGGAAGCTTCCCATGCCCATGATGAATATTCTCAACGGCGGCGCGCACGCGGCGAATAATCTTGACGTTCAGGAGTTTATGATAATCCCCAAGGGTGCGGAAAGCTTTCGCGAGGGACTTCGTCAGTGCGCGGAGGTTTACCACCGTCTCGCAAAAATTCTCAAAGCAAAAGGTTTGAGTACCGGCGTGGGCGACGAGGGCGGCTTTGCCCCGAACCTTTCGGGTGAGGAGGAGGCTATCGAGCTTATCCTTGAAGCGGTTGAAGCGGCGGGATACAAGGCGGGAACGGATTTTGCCATTGCTCTGGACGCGGCTTCAAGCGAGTGGAAAGCGGACGGCAAGGGGTATTTCCTGCCGAAGAAAAAGCTGTCCCGAACTGCTGACGAGCTTATCGAGGAGTGGAAACGGCTTTGCGGCAAGTACCCGATAATTTCAATCGAGGATCCTCTTGACGAGGAGGACTGGGACGGCTGGAAAAAGCTTACCGATCAGCTCGGCAGCAAGGTCAAGCTTGTTGGCGACGACCTGTTTGTGACCAATCCCACACGTCTGAAAAAGGGTATTGACAACGGCTGCGCAAACTCGATTCTCATTAAGCTGAACCAGATAGGAACGGTCTCGGAGACCCTTTCGGCAATAAGTCTGGCAAAGGAAAACGGCTATGGCACGATAATTTCCCACCGAAGCGGCGAGACCGAGGATACCTTTATTGCCGACCTTGCGGTTGCAGTAAATGCGGGGCAAATTAAAACAGGCGCGCCCTGCCGAAGCGAGCGTACCGCAAAATACAACAGGCTTATCAGAATTGAGGAACAGATCTATAAATAACAGATGTAATATAACGCTAATTTATAAAATAATATATGTTATATAACAGACGTACTTGAAATGTTTTTCAGTACGTCTGTTTGACATTTTCAGCAATATGTGGTATGCTTAAAGCAATAAAAAATATTTGCGGGCAAGTCCGAAAAAATGGGAGGAAAATTATCATGGTACGTGAAATAACCGAGAGCGATCTTAATGGACTTTTCGAGCTTTACACACAGCTTCATGGCAACCCGATACCCGAAGAAACCGCGGAGCTTTCCGCGCTTTGCCGAAAAATACTGGACGACGAAAATCACCACATCATCGTTGCCGAAGAGGACGGAAAGATAGTCTCCTCCTGCGTTTGCGTTATTGTGCCGAACCTTACCCACGGACAGCGTCCCTACGCGCTGATAGAAAATGTTGTCACCGACGAAGCCTTTCGCTGCCGCGGTCTGGCGACAGCCTGCCTTGACTTTGCGCGGGAAATTTCCCGAAAAGAAAACTGTTACAAAATGATGCTTCTGACAGGCTCAAAGGAAGAAAGTACGCTCAGATTTTACGAGCGTGCGGGCTAAATCAAAAACGATAAAACCGCATATATTCAATAGATTTGAAAAAAAA
>JAIEDQ010000162.1 GCA_029067895.1 Oscillospiraceae bacterium
GCCCAGAACCTTCTGAACTGTCTGGAGGATTCTGTCAGCCTTAAAGGGTTTAACGATGAAGTCGAGAGCGCCAAGCTTGATAGCCTCAACAACCATGGATTCTTGACCCATAGCGGAGCACATAACGATCTTGGCGTTGGGATCGGAAGCCTTGATATCTCTGAGAGCCTCGATACCTGTCTTGTTGGGCATTGTGATATCCATGATGATAAGGTCGGGCTTTTCGGACGCATATGTAGCGCAGGCAGCCTCACCGTCAGCAGCTTCAAGAATGTTTGTATATCCGTTTTTGGTGAGCGCGTCCTTGATCATCATTCGCATGAATGCGGCGTCGTCCACAAGCAAGATTTTCTTATCCATAATAAAACTCCGTTTCTCCGCCCCGGAAATATTTTGTCGTTTCTTTTGGGAACGTCGGGCGGCGCCGTTTCCCTGAACGTAATTGCTTTGATCTTAAGGTTTGATTTATGCCACAGCCCCGCGTTTTTGTGCGAAAGCTGCAAAACCCTCGTCTCTCCGAAATGGGAAAGACTGCCTTTGATTATTCCTTGCCGCCCAGCGACTCAAGGAATTTTGACTTTATTATCTCGGTGATTCTCACAGCGAAGTTGTCGTCGATAACTACTACGTCGCCCTTTGCAATGAGGTTTCCGTTAACGATAATATCAACAGGAGCGCCTGCCTGACGTTCCAGCTCAATAATAGTACCCTGCGAGAAATCAAGTATCTCCTTGACCTTCTTGACAGCCGAACCGATCTCGACTGTAACATTCAGCGGAACGTTCATCAGCAGCTTCAGATTGTCGTTCTGATCCTGATTAAGGTTAGCGTTCTGGTATGCCGCAAAGTTCTGGAGCTGAATGGGCTGAACGTTCATAGCCGGCTGCATGGGCATTGCAGGCTGCATTGGCATAGGTTGGGGATACATTCCCTGAGGAGGATATCCTCCGTACATAGCCGCCATATTGGGATCCATAGGCTGACCGTAAGGCTGCTGCGGCATTGCGCCGGGCATCGGCATACCTCCCATAGGCTGCTGAGGAACTGCCGCGGGCTGAGGAGCCGCGCCTCCGCCTCCGAGCATAGCCTCGATCTGTTCCTGAGACATCGTTGAGCCTCCGCCTGCGGGAGCCGCAGGTGCGGGTGCAGGTGCCGGAGCAGGAGCTGCCTCTTCAACGTCATCCATGATATTGTTATAGCCGGTCATCATCTTGTCAGCCATTTCCTTGGCAAGACTGATGGTAAGCACCGAAATAAATTCCGATTTGATAACTCCGTCGATAGTAAGATCGAACTTTACCGTGCAGACATGATCCTGTCCGGTCAGGTCGTAGATCTCCTGCCGTACAGCGTCCACGCCGCCTTCCTGAACTACCGCCTCGGGAGTAGAGATGTCCACCGTAGTTTCGATTATTTCCGAAAGCGCCGTAGCGGACGCTCCCATCATCTGATTCATTACCTCGCACACAGCGGAGATATTCATTTCATCGAACTGGAAATCATCGCTGACCTCCAGCGGCAGACCCATAAGCTGATTAAGAATGAGCTGAACGTCGTTCTGCTTAAGGACGAGAACGTTTTCGCCCGAAACGCCCTGAGTATATTTGATTTTGACCATTATAGAGGGTTCCAGCTCAGGGAATGCGAGATCCTCAGACTTGATA
This sequence comes from Oscillospiraceae bacterium, assembly GCA_029067895.1. Classification (GTDB taxonomy): domain Bacteria; phylum Bacillota; class Clostridia; order Oscillospirales; family Ruminococcaceae; genus RGIG8773. The sequence continues at coordinate 1,665 of JAIEDQ010000162.1, forward strand.
ACCTTTACTTGCGGGGTAGTGATCCATACCTTGGCTGAAAGCATATTCGAAACAGCCGTAGCCGCCGACCCCATAGTAATATTCATTATCTCGCCTATGGCGTCCATTTCCACATCGCCAAAGCCTTCAATGGTAAGCTTTTCCTCGCTCATTATATGTAACCTTCCTTTCCGTTCCGCGTTTTTTCAGTTGCTGCTCCGCGCATTATTTTCCTAGGTCCTTGAAAATGTGGTCTATTTTAACAGCTTTCTTTTTATTCTTAATACCCAGCTTGCCGTCAAACCAGATGTTGCTTCCGATCTTGACGGTAACATTGCTGTCAATAGGCATATTAAGAGGAATCACATCGCCAGCCTGCATTGTAAGCACGTCAAACAGATCAAGCTTTGTTTCACACAGAACGGTGTCGATTTTAAGCTCCGAATCCTTGATAGCCTCAAGAAGCGAAACCCGTCTTTCTTTTTCCTTTTTGGGATCAAGCTTTTTAGTCGATCTTGACCACCTGTCGCCGAACTTCGCCATGATAGATTCCAGATTAAGAGCCGGTATACAGAACGTCATGGTATTTTTAACGTCCTTGATCTCCATCTCAAGCACTACCAGAATAACTACCTCGTCCGGTGAGATCGACTGCATAACTCTTGCATTTGTTTCAATTGTTGTTATTGTTGGATTGATGTCTATGTAGGTACCCCACGGTTCCTTTAACAGACCTGCCATTTTGCCCATAACGCTTGCGAACAGTCCGACCTCTATTTCGGTAAAGTCTCTGTTCTGCTCCACATACGAGCCGCTTCCGCCCATAAGACGGTCCATCATCGAGAACGCGATCGGGTTGGATATCTCCATAATACTGTTGGTTTCCATCACGTCGTCGTCGGTAATCCCCATATTGATCATTGACATCATAACATAGTCAGGAAGCGCGTTGTTGAACTCGTAGTAAACCTGCTCCTCTATCGAAAGCACCTCTACCTTGCAGTAGATTCTCATAAGACCGGTAAGATAGGAGGACAGCACTCTGGAGTAGTTTTCAAAGATACCGTCGATGACCTTAAGCTGTTCCTTAGTGAACTTTTTCGGCATCTTGAAGTCGTAGTTCTTTATTTTCTGCTCCTTGGACTGTTCCTCTATCTCATCAAAGGCCTTCGTTCCCTCGGATGAGAAGCTGTTCAGCAGCGCGTCAATCTGGCTTTGCGACAATACGTCAGCCATATCTTTGCAGCCATCCTTTCCGGAATGGAAATATTCCGTTTATTCCTCTCTTATTCTGGTGAGAGCGTCCTCCTTTGAAATATAGACCCTGTTGGGGTCGCTGCGTCCGTCGTCGGTATCGGGAACTGCTTCCTCTATACCTCCCTCACCCTGAACGGAGCCGTCTTCGTCGGAGTACTGAACGAAATTCGCGCCGTATTCAAGATTGAAAAGCTCCTGTATTACCTCAGGGTCGGTAAAGTCAACGTCGTTTCGTATGAACACTATCTCGACCCGTCGGTTCTGCCGTCTGCCCTCTTCGGTGTCGTTGTTCTCAACGGGACGGTACTTTCCGTAGCCCGCCGAAGAAAATCTGTCCGCATCGCAGGCGTCAAGACTTATCATGAAGTTTATAACGGAGTCGGCACGTCCCGAGGAAAGCCGCCACTCGTTTACGGTGGAATTTGCCGAGCCTGCGGTATGACCGCCCACTCTTATAGCTTTTATCCTCTCGTTGATATTTCTTATGCCGTCCGAGATGATCTCAAGTATGTATTTGCCCTCATCGAGGAGAACGTCGCTGTCTCCCGCGAAGAAGATGTTATCTCTGAAGCGCATATAGACGCCTGTTTTGGACATCTCAACGCTTACGCTGTCCTGAAGCTCGTTTGTAACCACTACCTGTTTAAGGTACATATAGAAGTCCTCGAAGTCTACGATCTCTTCCGCGTCCTGTATCTCAGGGACCTCGTTGTCGTAGATAGCGCTTGGGTCATTTTCGAGATTCGGTTCAAGGGCAACCTGAACGCTTTCCTGCTGGGTCTCGGTTCTTGACAGGGCTGCCGCCAGGTACTGCCATTTGCTGTTGTCCATAGAGGACATGGAGTACAGCAGAACGAAAAAGGTAAGCACCAGCGTGATCATGTCGCCGTATGTGTCCATCCAGCTGCCGCCTTCTTCTTCCTGAGACTGTCTTTTCTTCGCCAAGCAAGATCCCCCCATACACATGAAGTTGAATTTCGATTAAATAATTATACCACATTTTTTGCGAAATTTAAAGCATATTTAATAAAAACAGTAACAATTTCGCTACAGAATTTTTGCCGTTCTTTTAGTGATTTTGCACAATAACGCTTATTCTCCCTCGCTTGAAGCGGCGGAAGCGGTCTTTTTCGGCTTGTGAGTACCGGGAAGCATCATTCTCAGCTTCTCCTCAACGTAACGGGGGTTAGCGCCCGAAATGATAGCAAGCGTACCCTCTTCAATGATCTGGAGACAGAGAATTTCCTGATTATGGTTATACTTACAAAGGTTTCCTATAGGAGTAAATATAAGGTGAGCCAGGATACAGCCGTAGAACGTTGTAACCAGAGCCGTGGACATACCTTGACCAAGGTTTGCCGCCGCCGCAGGGTCGGTCGGGTCGAGAGACGCAAGCATGTTGATAAGACCGATAAGAGTACCGATCATACCCATCGCAGGAGCGATAGCCGAACCTCTTGCCCAGATTGCAAAGTTGCTTTCGTGACGCTCGCAGATAAAGTTGATTGAGTCGTCGAGCATACTCTGAACCTTGTCGGAATCGTTTGCGTCAACGATAAGCATGAGCGCCGACTTCATAAAGGGATCGGGGCAGGCATTTGCCGACTCTTCAAGAGCAAGGATACCTTTCATACGGGCAGTTTTACAGTACTCTACCATATCGTTTATGTACTTGTCGGGATCGTACTTTGTCGGAAAGAACGCTACTTTAAGCATTTTGGGTATCTTTGTCAGAACTGACAGCGGGTAAATAAACGTCAGCGCGCCTATAGTACCGCCCAAAACGATAGCCACAGAAGCGGGGTCCCAGAAGCCCATGAGGTCACCGCCGGTTACAATACCCCAGACAATAAGTCCTATGGCAAGAACAAAGCCTATAATACCGGAAATATTCATATAAACTTCCTCCAATAATTATTTATATATAAAAAGGCAAACGCCGTGTTTTCTCATTTAACGGAGTCGGGAAAGCATTCGCGGCTGTACTGGACTGACTTGTCAATAATTTCCTCGAGGGTCTCCTTCACAAGATACCTGTGACCGTTCTGCATGGTGACCACCGTATCGGGAGCCTGCTCGGCTATCTCGATAAACTGCTCGTTTACAAGAAGCTCCGTTCCGTTTATTCTGGTAAGCTGTATCATATTTATTCCTTTCGCCAAACGTCCGTGAATCGCACTTGCTTCAAGCAAGCATTAACTCTGCGGAACGACCTCTGCCGTTCCGCAGGTCAAGCTTAGAGAGATGGATTTTTACATAGGGATCTTTCCGCAGACGTGCGGACTAAGTGCCGTTACCTATAAGCCGTTATCTCTTGAGGTTTACAAGCTCCTCAAGCATGGAGTCGGAGGTGGTTATCATTCTGGCGTTAGCCTGATAGCCTCTCTGGGTAACGATCATATCCGAGAATTCATTTGCAAGGTTTACGTTGGACATTTCGAGGTACTTGTTCTTTACCTCGCCTGCGCCCTCCTGACCGGGCTTTCTGATTCTTGCGTCGCCGGAAGCGGAGGATACTGCGTAGGAGGTGTTTCCTACCTCGTTAAGTCCGAACGGGTTATCGAACATAGCAAGCTCGATTCTCGCAAGGAACTTCGTGTCGCTGTTGTAGGTAACATACATCGCGCCGTCCTTACCCACAGTAAAGGAAGTCATGTCGGAATATGTGAGCTCGCCCTGGAGCGCGCCGGCCGTATTTGCCTGAGCCTTTGCAAGCTTCATAGCGGTCTCACGGGCTTCGATGCCTGCGGTAGCGTTAGCGGTCTGAAGCAGATTATAAATAGTAGCGTAATCACTTGTGGTATCGTTTCCGCCTGCGGGAGGAGTAGTGCCGTCTCCGCCGGGAGGTGTGATATCCAGTCTCTGACCGGTCTTGTCAACATAGTATCTGTAATTGAGTCCGGGGATAGTGGTGGTAGTGGTAGCATTATTCCCCGTTCCCGTTGTAGTTGTAGTGGGTTCGTTAAGGTTCATGAGGGTCTGCTGAACGTCCAGATACTGCATCTTCTCGTCAACGGTCAAAGCGTTGAACGCTTCATCTGTGCCGTCAAAATCCCAAACAACAACGTCTGCAAGAGGACCTGCTGTTCCGCCTGCGCCGCCTGTGCCGCCTGTAGCAGTAGCAGCCTCAATGATAGCCTCCCAGTCGTAGCCGTACATATAGCCGAATTCGTCGGTAAATACGTTATAAGCAGTCTGGCAGAGTTCCTTCAGGTTGATGGTGTTGCGGAAAGTGATATCGCTGGAGTTTATGGTTCCGTCGCCGTTTCTGTCCTTTACCTCAACTTCATTGAGGTAATTTTCGCTGTATGTACCGGTGGAACGCAGACCTGCCAGAGAGTTGCGGGAACCTACAACAAAGCAGTTTGTAGCCGAAGCCAAATTGCCGTAGCTGTCCACCTGGAAGTTACCCAGTCTTGTGAATGTAACCTCACGGGCCTTCAGGTTGGAATTGATGTTGATTCCGTCATAGGTAGCTATCATGAAGAAGCCGTCGCCCTCGATCATCATGTCATAGGCGCTGTTTGTGCCCTGACCGCTGGACTGTGACATATCCTTGTCGATAGAGCCCAGCTGTACGCCGTAGCCGACCTCGGAGGGGTTGTTACCTGCGTATGCAACCTTACCGCTTGTAGGGCTGATAGCTGTCTGATAGTAGATATCGCGGAAGGTAGCTCTGTGGCTCTTGTAGCCGTGGGAGTTTACGTTTGCGATATTGTTACCTATAACGTCCATTCTCACCTGGTGAGTTGTAAGTCCGGAAACACCGGAATAAAGAGATCTTATCATTTCTAATCAAGCACTCCTTAAATAATTTTAAGCGCCGCCGAAGCTCCGTCCGTCAAGTCGTTCGGGACGGATCGATTTCCTTTCGGTCCAATCGTTTCCACCGTCGCCGGCGCATATTCTTTTTTGCACGGACTAAGTACGTCTGTCCGCCGCATTACTGATTACATTATAACTGTCGAATCGATGTTTGTAAAAATATTTCCCTGCATATCGTCCGCCGTAAGCGTGGTAATGACCTTGTTGTTTCTTACGCTTACAAGAAACGCCGTGGAATCAATAATTACAAGAGCGTCGTCGGAACCCTTTTCGCCCGCAAGCTCGACCGCTTTGTTCAGTCTGTCCAGTCTGCCGCTTTCGGAAAGGTCGATATTCCTTTCGGATATCCTCTCCATCGCGTGCTTTGAAAACTTCACGCCGCTGCCGCTCTGAGCTTCAAGCTGCTTTTTCAGTTCTTCGGCAAAACCGCTTCGTTCGGGATTCCCCGCCTGATCGGTCCGCTGACTTCCTGCCGCGCTGCCTGTGGTTACCGACACGCCGCGTAAGCTTAAGTACTCACTTATAAGCATAGTCGGTATCATTCCTTTTCGGTTTAATTAAACTCCGTATCTGTTCACATAGCTCTGAAAGCTGTTTTTGAGCGACTGATCCACATTCGCCATAGGATCGGAGTAATGTCTTATCGCGCTTTCTTCGGGAGTAAGCTTTCCTGCGAGAGAACCGGGTGCGCCGTTTCTTGTGCATATCTCGTCGAGAGTAAGGTTGCCCGATGTGGTAAGCCAGCCCGAATTGCCGTTTCTCATCAGTATCTCAACTCTCTGTGTGCCGTCCGCAAAGGTGATTACCTCGCCGAGCTGACCCACGCCGCTGTAGCCTATTTCTGTAACGGGCTTTCCGCTGCTGGAGTAACCGATGATCTCGCCTGTCTTGATCCTCGAAGTGATCGCATGGTTATTGATGAATCTGATGTCGTACATTCTTGTACCCAGTCTGTCCGCAAGAGCAGCCTCTTCGGGATAAGCCTCAACGGAAATTCTGTGAGGAACGCAGTCTCTTGTGGAAACTCCCTTGGCTGTGGTAACGCCCTTAAGTCCGCTGCCGCTGCTGCTGAAGTTATAGTTGTCGTAGCTGTAGGAATTATTGATGGTTTCGGAATCATAGCTTCTTGAAAGAGTGCCGCTTCCGCTGCCCATAACTGTGTCGGAATTTGAAGATATAGTACCGGTGATAACATTGTTGTCCGCGTAAACGCCCGCGCTGTAATCCGAGGCTTCAACCTCCATGATCTCAACGTAATATTCCTCGGTAACACTGCTTGCAGCCGATGTTTCGGTAACCTCGGTAACTCCGCCCGCTTCGTCAAGCTCTTTCATGAACGTGTCGATAAGCGACTCGGATCTTGCCTTGTAGCTCATAGCAGCCGATGTTTCAGCCTCCGCAGTCTCGGTGATCGTCTCTCCCGAATCATCTGCGCCGCTGTCCTTTTCGGTGCCTTCTTCGCCCTCTGTTCCGCTTACGTTTTCGGAGCCTTCTGCACCTTCGACACCCTCTGCGCCTTCGGAGCCTTCCGAACCCTCGGTATCGCCTGTGCTCTCGCCGTCCTCATCTGCAAGTACAATAGAATCAAGCGAATAGAGCTTTTCGTTTACCACAACGTATGCCTCGCCGTCCTTGTAAACAACGTTTGTAACAGTACCTGTAACCGCGTTTTCGGATTCCGCGTTCTTGCTTTTTACCTTGTGTCCGATAAGATTGATCATCAGCTTGTAGATATCTTCCTGTACAATATCCGTTACCTTATCGCTCTTGTAGGACATTCCGTCAACCATGAGATAAGGCTCGCCGTTCTTTACGGTAACAGACTCGACCATACCTGTGTAAGAACCGGTTCCGTCGTCAACAGTAACGACCTTTCCTACCAGAGAAGACGCGTAGCTGATACTGGACTGCTGGGTCATGTTCTTGATACCCTCCAGCATGGAGTACTGAGCCATCTGCGCGAGAACCTCTGAATCGTCCATAGGATTGTTGAAGTCCTGGTTCTGCATCTGAGCCACAAGAAGCTTAAGATAACCGTCAAACGACATATAGCTGTTGGTTGCGTCGGTTTCTTCCTCGACCTTGCTTCTGTTTACATAGTTGCCTGAGATCTTGCTGTATATTCCGTCTGTCATTATGCTGTTGTCCATAGTTTCGCCTCCCTTAATCTTATTTCGCCGTGATCGGCGGCGATCTCGTCAATTCCGTCAATTTCGCCGTAGCCGTCGTTTTCTCCGCGTCTGCCGCGTCCGTTTTCCGAGCCGTCCGAGTTTGCCGAATTGCGCGCAAAGCTGAAACCGTGATCCGTAAAGTTAAGACCCATCTGCTCCGCCGCATTTCCCGGCTCAACGATCTGAACGTCCTTTACCTCGTAATTTCTGTCGGAAAGGCTTTCGCTGAGATAAGCCGCGCGCTGTGACATAAGCTTTCCAACCTCGCCGTACTGAGCCGACATGATTACCGACACCGTATTGGCTTCCTTGACAAGCTTGACAGCCACCTGACCCAGCTCCTTAGGTCTGAGAATGAGAACCAGCTCCTTAACGCCGTCCTTGTCTCCGAACTCGGATATCTCGTCCGTAACGACCTCTTTCACCTGAGCCTCAATGGAACGCGCCGTTTCGGGTCTGATCACTGTTTCGGACTTTTCAGTCTCGATATCTCCGCGTACAAAAATTCTTTCCGTCTCCGTACCCAGAGCCGCGATCTCTTCCGCCCTGTCGTCAGCCTTGTCGTCAGTCACATTTTCAGCAGCTTCTTCAGGCTTTGCTTCCTCAACTGTAACCAAATCTGTTTCAGCCTCGGGAGCTTTCGCCTCGACTGTCTGTTCGGGAGTGATCTCCTCCGTCTCAGCGTAAGTTCTTCTTCCGATGTTGTTCACCTGTTCGGAAGCGTTGTTGATCTTCAAAGCCGAGAATCCTGCTCTCACCGGTGTTTCGGGAACTTCCTCGGTTTCGGAAACGACCTCCGCCGCAAACTCGCTGTAGAGCTTTTCCGCCTCGGGAACTTGTTCGGAAGCCTCCTGCCTGATAGCCTCCATAGGAGCCTTCAGAGCCTCAGCCGCATTTCCCACTGCCTCAGCCTTTGTCTCGCTGTTAGCCGCTTCAAGGCTTTCGATCTCCTCGGGCGGGATATTCAGCATAGCCGCCAGAGCGTCCGCCGCTGTAGTTTCGTCGCTGTCCTCATCGTCCTTGACTCCGAGAATTGCAGAAAAGATCTTCTCCAGCTCGCCTAAAAGCACGTCGGGTTCGGTTTCCTTTTCCGCCGCAGTTTCAAGCATAATGCCCAGCCTGTTCATAATCTCCGCGCCGAGAAGAATGTCCTCGCTAAGCAGGTCGTCCTCGTCGGAAAAGCCCGCGCTGCCGTCGGAAAGGATCATAAACATATCTGTTTTTCTTTCCTCGCCGTTGCTTGTGCCTCTCATTGCGTTGAGAACCGTTTTCAGCAGAAGCGTAAGAGCCTTTTTCACTGCGTCGTCAGAATTTTCGATCCGCTTGAGCGCCTCAGCAAACGGACCATCGTCGGGGTTTGCTTCAACGACCGCTTCCGTCTCTTCGGATTCTCCCGCAGTCTCGGTCACGCCTGTCTGGGACGTCTGAGCATTCTGCGAATTTTGCAGAGCCAGTATCTCGGAAAAGGTTGAACCGCCCTCCGGGATATCCTCCGCGCCGGGAAGCTTCTGACCCGAATTAGCCGCCGCAGCCATAGCCGCCGCCTGCAAATCGAATAAAACCGTGTTCGTCATTTTTTCCCTCCTTTACAATAAAATATTTATTTAAAGTGCAGCGCTTCATAAAGCGAAGCGTCCGCGCCTTAAACCGAATTAACTTCTGTAGGTGCTGTTTGTCACATACTCGGCAATGAACTGTTCCTCAGCCTTTGCAACCTTAAAGTTGTATTCTTCAAGCTGTTTGTCCTCTAGCTTTTCCAGCGAGGAGACTTCTTTCGTCGCCTCGATCACCACCGAAAGCTGTTTCTGCACCTTGACCTCCATTTTTTCTATGGAAGCCTCCAGCTCCTTTATCTGAGCCGAAAGGGACTGATGATATCCCTTAAAAACATTTACCTGCATTATAGTCATGCCCTGAGCGGATTTCAAGCAGAACTCTCTGTTTGAGTTCCTCAGCTTTTCCTCCAAGGCTTGTTTTTCCTCTATGTACTGCTGCTGCTGACGTCTCAGGTGAGCAAGACTGTTTTTCTCCCTGTCAAGCACCTGCCGCTTGTAGCCCATCAGCTTGTTTAAAGAAAATTCAAAACGTTTCAAGCGTTAGTCCTCCGTGTCGGAAATTAGAGTACAGATATCTGCGTTCCTGCCGATGTTAGTTATTTTACAGCTTTAACACCGTTGCCGATAAACTCCTTAAGCTTGGGGTTTTTGCTTACATTGACCTCTTTAAGATCGTTGCCGCCGCAGTTTAACTCTGTCAGTTCGGGACAGCCGCTTACATCAAGCTCCGTCAGCTTATTGTCAACGCACATTAAATGTTCCAGCTTTGTGCAGCTGCTTATGTTAAGACTCTTGATACGGTTTTCAAAGCAGAAAAGCTCAACCAGCTCGGTATTGTTTTTCAGGTCAAGCTTTTTCAGCTTACAAAAGCTGCAAGCCAAAACTTTCAGCTTGGTATTTTTGCTTACATCAAGTTCTTCTATATAATTGCCGCTGCAGCAAAGATATTCAAGCTTTGCGTTATTGCTTAAATCAAGCTCTTCTATGTCATTGCCGCTGCAGGAAAGATATTCAAGCTTAGTATTATTGCTGACGTCAAGGCGCTTTATCCCGCCCCTGCCAAAATGATCGGCACGATCGCATTCAAGCCGTTTCAGCTTTGTATTTTTGCTCACGTCAAGCTCGGTAAACACAGAACCTCTGCACAGCAAATGCGTAAGCCGTGTGTTTTTGCTCACGTCAATGCTTGTCAGATTACCTTCGGTGCAGTCAATTTTTTTCAGCCTTGTGAAATATTCCACGCCTTTCAGGGATTCCACCGGATTATCCCAGCGGTAGCCTTCCCACTTAATGCCTACATTGATCTCCGTAACGGCTTTTCTTTCCTCCTTGGAAAGATAACCGTTTTTATCAGTATCGAAGTTATCCGAAACATATCCGCGGAAAACCTCATCGGGGAAATTCTTTTCGCTTATTTTAACGCCCTTTGAGTCCGCAAACGCTGTTACCGTAACAACCGAAGCCGCCGTCACCGCCGCCGCAAGAGCAGCCAAAATCTTTTTAAAGCGCAAAATAATTCCCCCCTTATTTTTTATTTTATCGCGTCCTTCATCATCTTGACGGTCTCCTCGTAGGAGAACGCCTCGTCGGTAGCCTGCTGCAAGAATGCGTTTATCTTGTCTATCTTGCGGAGAGCCTCGTCCAGCGCAGGGTTTGTGCCCTTTTTGTACGCGCCTATGGAAACAAGATCGTAGTTCGCATAGTAGACCGAAAGCAGATTTCTCATCTTTGACGCGGTATTCTGCTGATCCTTGTCGGTGATCTCCGACATAAGTCTGGACACCGATTCGAGTATTTCTATGGCGGGATAATGGTTTCTCGCCGCTGTTTTTCTGGAAAGGATAATATGTCCGTCAATGATACCGCGTACTGTATCGGAAATAGGCTCGTTGGTGTCGTCGCCCTCCACAAGCACCGTGTATATGCCCGTGATAGAGCCGCTTTCAAAGTTGCCCGCCCGCTCCAGAAGCTTCGGCATAGCCGTATAGATAGACGGCGTGTAGCCTCTTGCGATAGGAGCTTCTCCAGTGGCAAGACCTATTTCTCTCTGCGCCATGGCGTAACGCGTAAGGGAGTCCATCATCAGCAGGACGTTCTTGCCCTGATCCTTGAAGTACTCCGCGATCGCCGTAGCGGTCATGGGACATTTATTTCTCATCATGGACGGCTGGTCTGAGGTAGCAACTACCAGCACCGACCGCGCCATACCCTTTTCGCCTAAGTCCCTCTCAATGAACTCCAGAACCTCTCTGCCTCGCTCTCCAACAAGAGCGATAACGTTGATGTCCGCCTGAACTTCCCTTGCGATCATGCCCAGCAGCGTAGATTTACCAACGCCCGAGCCTGCAAAGATACCCATTCTCTGACCTCTGCCTATGGTAAGCAGACCGTCTATAGCCTTTACGCCGAACGGGATTATATCGTCAATTCTTGGTCTTGTAAGAGGGTTAACGGGCTCACCCGCAATTGAGTAGCTTTCGGTGGTATTTATGGGAGGACCGCCGTCGATAGGCTGACCGATAGCGTTTATGATCCTGCCTACCAGCTCGCTGCCCACGCCCACCTGAAGCTGTTTTCCCGTGTTGTCAACAATAGAGCCTGGACCTATTCCCTCTATATCGGTATAGGGCATAAGCATTACCTTGCCGTTATTGAAGCCGACTACCTCGCCGTAAATGAACCTGTCGGAAAATCTGCCGCCCTCGCCTTTTCGGTAAATGCGGCAAACGTCTCCGATATTGGCTTCGGGACCCGACGCTTCAATGGTCATACCGATTATCTTTTCAATTTTGCCTTGATATCTGAACAAATCCGCCTGTTTGGCGGCTTCGCGTACAGCTGCAAAATTCATACTATCTATTACTCCGCGTTTTCCGCCGCATCACTGCGCGGCTTTGTTTTTCTGCCCGACTTAGCTGTCTTTGGTGGAGCTGCTTCTTCCGCGGATTCCGCCGCTGCCGTCTCCGTCACCGCCGCTTCTTCCGCACCGATTTCCGCGCTCGCTTCCACACCTGCTTCAGCCATAAGCTCAGCCATCAGAGCCGCAGCTTCCTCCTCGGTCAATTGAGGTTCTTCCTCCGCAGCCTTTGCCGCTCCGCCTGCCATAACATCAGCCATAACGTCAGCAAAGCTTTCCTGTTCGGGAAGCTCCTCCTGCGCAGATTCGGCGTTTTCTGTCATCTCGGCAGCTTTCGCTGTTTCAGCGTTTTTTGCCGCTTCGGCAATTTCAGCCGCTTCCGCAGATTCTCTGAGACTTCCGGCAGGAACAGCGTCCGAAGCTATGTCAAAGGAAGCCTCCGCTATATCCGAACCGTCGCTCTCACCGCGGGTCGTCCTGAGTATCTCCTTAAGAAATTCAAGCTGCGTGGGGACGCCGGCGTCCACTATCTCGGAGCCGTTGTCCTCAATAACAGTACCCTCTTCCGCGTCCTCGTCGAATTCGATCTCCACCTCGGGAATAAAAGGAATGATATCCTTTATAAGCTTCTCGTCGGTCTTGAATCTTTCGGTAATGCCGTCCTCGGCAAGAGTTATCTTTATGTAGTCGGAATTGCGGAAATTCTTAGCCGCCTCGGCAATAATGCCCTCAATGACCTGCGGGTTAGTCCTCAGCTCGGTGCGGACTATCTTGTTCACAAGCTCGAAAACTGTGATGCGCATTTCCTCCTCGGAGGAGATGTAGTAGGCTTCCTTTCGGGAATTTATCTCCGAAAGGAGTCTGCCCGAAGCGTCGATGTACTTATTGTACTTTTCAAGCGACTCTTTTCTGCCGTCGGCAAAGCCCTCGTCGAAGCCCTCTTTTTTTGCCTGCTCCTTGAGCATTGCGCACTCCCTTTTGGCTTTTTCCATAATAGCCATGGTGTCCGCCTTTGCCTTTGCGGAAATAGACGCCGCCTCGTTTCTGCCCTGCTCCAGTATCTGAGCGCGCTCCTGCTCCAAAGCCTCGGAGCGCTCGGCGAGTATCTGCGAAAGCTTTGTCTCCACCGCCTCGTTTATGCGGCGTTCCTCCTCGGCTTTCTCTCTTGCCTTTTCCTCCTCGGCGCGTCTGCGCTGTTCCTCGGCGGAAATGATCTCTCCCGTCTCTTCATCCTCACCGGGCAGATATACAGTATTATCAATTTTAACAGGCTCGCCCACGCTGTAGGCGGGAACATATCCATAGCCTCCATAGCCGTAGCCTTTAACGATTTTAAGCAATGATCTCGTCCTCTCCGCCCTTGCCGATTACAAGCTCGCCTTCTTCTTCCAGATGCCTGATGATACCAACGATCCTCTGCTGAGCCTCGTCAACATCACGCATACGAACGTTATGCAGGTATTCGATCTCCTGCTGTATGGACTCCTGCATTCTCTGGGGCATATTCGCATAAAGCGTAGCCGCAACCTCCGCGTTGGAGCCCTTGATAGCCACCGCAAGATCTTTCGTTTCCACGTCTCTGATGAAACGCTGAATGGAC
>JAIEDQ010000163.1 GCA_029067895.1 Oscillospiraceae bacterium
GCCCTGTCTGCCGCCGAGAAAATCCAGTATCTCATTAAGGAATGCAGTAAATGTACGTTTCCAGTCAACACCCGCGTGCTCGTAGAAACGCTCGTCCTCGGTATAGACGAAAGCGTCCTGAACGTGCTGCGGTATCTTGTCAATGGTAACGGGGATCCTGTCCGCGTTACGGCTTATTTTGGCAAGTTCTACCAAAGAATCGTTTTTGTCATAAGCGTAGATAAAAGTAGTGTAGTCCAAGTCCAGATCGGACAGCGAGATATCTACCGTGTCCTGATCGGCAAACTGAAGCACATACACCGTCAGCGCCGCCGCGATTATCGAACCCGTTATAATAACTATCAGCACCAGTGAAAGAATAGTCGTACCGATGACAGCAAGAGTTCTCTTGATCGGATTTATTTTTCGTTTTTTCTTTTTCCTGCGGTTTCCCGCAGCTTCCGGATTGGTTTCCTTATAAGCCATGCTGCGCCTCCTTAGGCTTTAATACTTCTACAAGTGTACCACATATTTCCTCGGTTGTTAAGTCAAAAAGGCAAATTGTAATATCTTGAAGAAAATTGTAAACATTAAAGCGTATATATTTCACCGATTGTAATATTTCGAGGAAAATTGTAAATATTCCAACACATATATTTCACCGAACTTATCAGCCGAGAATTATATACGAATCGAAGCCCAGATCCATAAACGCGGATATTGTGTCGCTGAAATCAGCCTGGGAGAAATCTGTCTGTCTGAGCGCGGGAACAATGGTTATCTCCTCACCCGCAAGACGTTTTATTTCGGAGAATACCACCTTTGCCCTTTCGTAAGCCGTCAGCTCGGACAGCGCGATCTCCTCGCCGTTTATGAGAGCCGTACTTTCAAGCTCGCCGGGGAAATACTCTGCCGAAACGGTCTTTACCGTAAGCTCTGCGGGCTTGAACAGATCGGAAGTTCCGTTAAGGACATCTCCAGCCGAAACTGTAACGATAACCGAAGTATTGTTTGCCTCGGCAGCCTTTGCAGCAATATCCGCAATGCTTATAAGTGATTTATACTTGTTAGGATCCTTTACAACAGCGCCGATATAGTTAAGATCGGAATTACGGAACGGCGGGAAAACTATTCCGTCGAAAATAATGCTGTCAAAGCCAGATCCGGATACCTCGTTTGAAAGATAAGCCGCATAGCTCTGGGTATCTGTGTCAAAGGGAGAGAGCCAAGGCTTTCCTCCGCTTGAAGCCGCATTATCAAGCCATGTGGTGGTGCTTCCCTCGAAGCGGTACGCGCCTGTTTTATACTCGCCGTACAGATTATGGTCCTCAAGGAGATTGATCTTTGCAATAGGAATAAAGCCCGCGTTTCTTATCATAGCCGCTATCTGTCCCGCGTACATATCTCCCGCGGCAGCGCCGTCCGCGCTGAGAGCCATCTGAGAGCTTGTTTTGTAGTAAATTTTACCGCCCTTTGCTTTTAGTGTAACGACCACAGCCGTATAGCCGCTGTCCTTTGCGCTTTCAAGAGCGTTCCTGAGGTCAGCTTCCGATATGAGAGCCGTTTCGGGAAGCTGATAGGCTGAGAAGCTTATTTCAGCTTCGCCGTCTGTTTTGTCGGAGTTTTCGGAAGCTTCGTCAGGATCGTCCGCAGCAGCGTCCGTATCCTCCGTATCGTCGGGCATAACGGGAGGAGTCCACGGCACGGTCTCCTCGCCCGAACCGCGCTCGCTTCTTTCGGAAAAATATTTATAAATAGGCTGTCCGACGCTGTATCCGATAAAAACCAGCGCCGCCAGAATTATGATCGTAAACAAAACCTTAAAGAATTTCTGCGTTCTTCTTTTACGGTTGCCCGTCCGAGTACGGTAAATTTTTCTGCCGCGGCGGTTCATTGCCTATCATCCCTTCAAAATTTTAATGTATAGCCCGAAAGTCCCCAGAAAGCCATGCCGAGTATCCCTATATAGACCAGAAGCAGCGGATATCCTCTGAACGAGTACGGAGCCTTTTCCGAATAAAGGCGGTCGTACACTATCGCCGTCAGATACACTGCCAAAACAAACCCAAGACCTATGCCCAGACCGTGGATAAAATATTCGCCAAGCGTCTCACACCGCTCCGAGATAAGGAACAGCGCTCCCAATACCGCGCAGTTAAATGCGGAAATGTGGATATACTTTTTCATTCTGCCAAACATACGCGGCGCAAATCTCCACATACAAAGCAGTGTTATGATATAAACTGCGCCAAGGATTATTATATACACAAGCGGTGCATAAATATAGCTGTTTTCGTCGATTTTCAGCGCTTTGTTCAGAAAAAAGGTCAGCACACTCATAAGCGCGGTTATATAAGTCACGCTGAGACCGAAGCCAAGCAGATTTTTACGGCTTCTCGAAACTATTATCAGCGTACTCGTTCCCAAAGCGCCCGAAAAGATTATATTTTCCGCAAATACCGCCGTAAACGCGGTCATTATTATATTTCCAAGCATATTCATAAAAAACCGCCTCCTACTTCTGACGGACGCGCTTTACAAGCAGGAGGATACTCCTGAACAGCGCGGCGAAAAGTCCCAACAGTATAAAGCCTCCGAAGGGACGCTCAAAAACTCGGAAAAATGCGGGCATTCCCGTCATTCTGCCTCCGATAGTACCCGAAGCAAGTATCTCCCGCACAGCCGCGAAAATAAGTACCGCAGCGTCGTAGCCGATTATGCAGAATACTATATCGAGCAGCATTTTTCCTTTTGTTTCCCGAAAAAACATTGATTCCGAGCGGGTCACTATAAAGCTGTTTGTTATAAACAGCGGAAAGAATATCCCAAGAGCCTCAACGCCGTCCGGCATAAAATACTTAAGCAGTATCACCGCAGGAACATACACCAGCGCACCTATAAGCGTGTAAAGGATTATCCTTATAGTATACACAATACTTTTCGGCACAAACGACGACACCAGCAGCGTAAAAAAGGTTATCAGAGAAAATGAAATAACCAGCATTACCGCATTGCTGAAATTGTTTGCCAGTACGATCACAGGCGCTATCACCATTCCGCTTACCAGAATGGGATTTTTGTTCAGCAGACCGTTCAGTATTATTTTCTTGCAGCTGTTATCTTTATTATTGTCGTTACTCACAATCAACTCTCCCGTTTATCGTTTATCGTCTTTGTCAAGCATTTCCAGCGTTTCGCTGATACTTCCGAGAAGCTTGTTGGTTTTGCGGTGCAGGACCCTGCCCTTTCTCTTCTTTCTCTTTTTCAGCATATCAGCAAAGGACAGCGCGCGTCTGTCAAGCTCTATACCTATCGGCGAGGATATTATCATCGCATAAACGACGGCGTTTTCCGTCCCTGAATAGCTGCTGAACATTATCACGCAGATACTTACCGCCAGTCCGTACAGAAAGCGCGAGCTTGCCGTCCGCGGACTTACGCTGTAGTCGCAGGAAAGGAATATCATTCCGAAAAGCGTCATTCCTCCCGAAAAGAAGTACAGCACCGCCATAGGGTCAAAGCCATAATATATAAACGCATACAGACCCATTACCGCAAGTTCAGTAAAAAAGGTTATAGCGGATATCGAACGTCTCAGCATAAGAAATACCGCAGCCACTGCCAGAAGCACCACAAAGCCTGTCCCCATAGGACCCGTAAATCTTCCTGTAAGCACGTCTATCAGCGACACCGAGGACGTTCCCGTCACAAGAAGAGTTTTTGCCATAGACTGGGTAAGAATATCCGACGGAACTACCGAGGACATCGGTATATCGGTAAAAAACCGCGGATATGTAAGCATATTTTCGGGAAAACACAGCGATGCGAACAGAAATCCCACCGCCGCAGGATTGAATATCTCGCAGCCGTGACCGCCGAAAGCGTGCTTGGCAACAGCAACAGCAAATATTGCCGCCGCAGCCGCCTCGGGATACGGTACCGCCGCAGACATCATCAGTCCCAGCGTAAGACCTGTAATAACGGCTGAAAAATCCTTTCTGTCCGGTTCTTTCTTTCTTAATCTCAGGCATACAAGGTCTGTCACAGCGCTTACAATGACCGTTACCGCAATAACTGCCGCGGCTCTCATACCGTAGTAGTACACCGCCACGACCGCCGCTACCAGCAGTACGATAAGCATGTCCGTCATAATATTGAATTCGGGTTTTCTTTTTATGTCCATAAAATCAAGAAACTCCTCGTTCTTATTTTTATTCCGCTAACGTGCGGACAGCCGCTTCCATATCCTGCGCTTTAAACAGGTATGAACCCGCCACAAGTATATCCGCGCCCGCATTTTTCACAAGCTCAGCGGTACTGCCGTTTATCCCGCCGTCCACCTCTATGGGAACGTCAAGTCCCCTGCTGTCGATTATTTTCTTTGCTTCGGCAATCTTTTCCGTCATATCGGATATGAAGCCCTGCCCTCCGAAGCCGGGTTCTACCGTCATTATAAGCAGCATATCTATCATGTCAATGTACTTTTCCGCCTCGGACACGGGAGTTTTCGGCTTCAGAGCCAGTCCCGCCTTTTTGCCGAGGGAATGTATTTTCCCGATCGTCTCGGCGATATCCGACCCGGACTCAAGGTGAAAGGTTATAATGTCCGCGCCTTTTTCGGCAAAGCTTTCCACGTACCTTACAGGGTCGGTTATCATCAGATGCACGTCCAGAACCGACCTTGCCGCCTTTGATACCGCTTTCAGAACAGGCAGACCGTAGCTTATGTTCGGAACGAACACGCCGTCCATAACGTCAAAATGGGTATAGCGGCAGCCTGCGTCCTCCGCTCTTTTTATTTCACTTCCCAGATTCAGGAAATCGGCGCTTAAAATAGAAGCCGATACGATTTTTTCCACAGGATAGTCCTCCAAAATGAGTGTGTGTGATAGATTTAGTATGCAAAAACCACACCTCATTATATTATATTACATTTTCCAAAAAAAATCAAGGTCAAATGCCAAAAAATTGACATTTGACCAAAATCTATAATATACGGGAACAGCGGGGTACGCTTTTACGCCGAAGCTCCCCTACGGGTATGCGTCCAAGGACAGGTCTGCATACCACTTCAGCCGCATAAACCGTTATTGCCCGTTAATTCAGTTTATGCGGCTTTTGTAAAATCGGTTAATCGTAGGCAAGCTTTCGCAGGTCGGTATCCCCCATAAAAGATGACGCATTATAGAGGAAAAGTACCTGATCGTACTCCTCAGGATCGAAAAGCTGCTTATAGGACAGGGCAATATAACGCATATCCACAAGCGTTATTTCCGAATAATGCTCCGTCAGGAACGGCGCGTAGCAGTGGGCGTAGGAATCCTTGAAGATCAGCAGCTTACCGCCCTCGTTCTCCGTTTTTATCGTAACTATCGGAGCATTTGTGCCGAGAAATGCAGCATATTTGTCCTTTACGCCCAGATATTCGCGGAAGTACATACTGTCGTAAACCTTCGGTTCTTCGCCGTACTGTAAGGTTATTGACACTTGATGAGCGGCTTCTCCCTCGGTCGGGTGCCAGATGTCAAGGGTATCCTTTTCAATCTTATCATACAATGCTTTGGAGTAAAATGTTCCCTGAAACTCGTCTGAAGCGTGTTCTATATCGTATCTGTCCTCGGGCAGCGGAGTGTAACCCATTTTCTTTCCAGCGGCGGCATAGGCAAGGTACGCGCCGTAGGTTGTCCAGTGGTGGTCGGTGCGGTAGTAGATATACTGAAACCTGTTGGACTCCATAACAGGATAAACGTCAAGAGTGGTAACTCCCTTTTCAAAGCTGCGATAGACATAGTTGATAACTTCACGCTGATTTGGGTTTGGAGCGTTTTTCGGCAGCTCGTCCGAGTATATCTCCGCCGAAGTTGGAACTATCATAAAGAACACCGGAACGTCGTTTTCAGCGGCAAATTTGTTCACCGCCGCCACGCTTTTGTCAATTGACTCGTAGTCGGGCGAGGGTATCTGCTCCACCAGACGGTCTTTCAGTATATAGATACCGTTGCGCTCACGCTTTCCCAGAGACGTTTCAAGGATCGTCTTGGACTTTATCCAGCCAAGGCGTCCTGCAAAGTGGTCGGAAACGTAGGTCTCAAGGTCGTTCATGTATTTTCTGTTAAACACCGTTTTTGCAGATATTTCTGGCATTTGCTGCAACGGCTTGTTTTCCGTTTCGGAACGCTCTTTCTTCGGCAGCAGAGCCGTTACCACAGGGAGAGTTATCAGTATCGCAAAAAATACCGCGCAGTTTACCAGACTGCTAACATTAACCTTTGGCTTTTTCATTGTTTTGTCCTTTCTGCTTTGTACTTTTCACTCAGAATCTGAAGTACAAAAACGGATTGTAGGTCGCGTCAACCAGATAAGAGGTACACAAAAGCAGCACGACAGCCGTTACTGCGGGAGTGATGTAGGCGTAAAGCTTTCTTTTTTTCTTTCGGAAAAAAGCCGTAAGCTTTCCGAACAGGTTCGTGGACGCAAAAATACACAGCAGGAATATCACGACATTGGACGTCCAATAGTACGCCGCTGTACCGTCCCCCAAACCGTTCGCGCCGAACATGGCTTTTAAAAAACGTCCCGCATCGGCAAGAGTGTCCGTATCGAAAAGCACCCAGCCAAACACAGCTATCAGGAACGTATAGAGCATACTCACCGCGGCGGGAAGCTTTTTCAGCACTTCTCCCCAGCCGAGACGCTCGATAACGATAAGCACGCCGAAATAAAGTCCCCACAGGATAAAATTCCAACTTGCGCCGTGCCACAGACCCGTAAGTCCCCACACTATCAGAAGATTGCGGATAGTTTTTCCCTTGCCCTTTCGGTTTCCGCCAAGAGGAATGTAAACGTACTCTCTGAACCATGTACCGAGGGTTATATGCCATCTGCGCCAGAACTCGCTTACGCTTTTTGAAAGGTACGGGTGGTCAAAGTTTTTCGGGAAGTTAAAGCCCAGCATTTTGCCCAGTCCCACCGCCATGTCGGAGTATCCCGAAAAGTCAAAATATATCTGGAACGTGAACGCAAGTATTCCTATCCATGCGGTGGCTGCGCTTATCTCTCCGTAATCCATAGCTTTGATTTGCGTCCAGATAATGCCTATATTGTTTGCAAGAAGCACCTTTTTGGCAAGTCCCTTGACAAATTTGCATATGCCCTCGCTTATTTTGTTGATGTTTACGGTACGCTCGTCAAGCTCGGCGGCAACGTCCTCATAGCGGACGATAGGTCCTGCCACAATTTGGGGAAAAAGCGTTACATAGGACGAAAAGCTCACAAAGCTTTTCTGCACCTTGATGTTGCGCAGATACAGGTCGATAGTGTAAGACATAGACTGAAACGTATAGAATGAAATACCGATAGGCAGCGCCACGCGGCTTTCGCTCAGACCGAAGTTATAGACGTCGTTTATCGCCTTGTTCGCCAATATGACGGGGTTTGTAATCTTTGCGCGAAAAATTCCGTTTATGGTGTCGATAAGAAAATCGCTGTACTTGAATATCGCCAGCAAACCTACGTTCATGCAAACGGACACGATAAGGCAGGCTCTGCGCTTTGCGGGACTGTCGTCAAATTTTGCCATAAGCCGTCCCGCGGTGTAGTCTATCAGCGTGGAGAACAGCATCAGAACCACATAGAACGGCTCTCCCCATGCATAAAAGAAAAATCCCGAAAAAAGTATGAGCAGATTTCTTGCGGGTATGACAAGCTTTCTGCCCCTCGGCAAGGGTACAACTGCGGTATTGGGCAGAAAAATATATACTATTAAAATTATCGGCAGAAAATAATATAAAAACGTCAGACTTGAAAATACCATTTTTAGGACTGTTCCTCCCCGCTGTTTAGTTTTTCCGCAAGCTGGAAAAACTCCTGCCTGCTCATCATTGTGTTAAGGATATCCACCATTCCCGAAGTGGTCAGAAGCTCCGGAAGCTTTAACTCCGCAAGAAGCCTTTTTCTCATTGCTGAGGAATTTTTCCCGCCGCTTAAACCGCATTCGTAAAGATCAAGCTTGGTTATCGGCTCGCGGACAGGCTGTCCATCCTCGGCGGTTATTCCCGCCTTTCGGAAAGCTTCGAGGATAATTTCCTTTTCCATGCCTTCAACGCCCAGCTTTCCCTCCTTTGAGGGAACGGCTTTGCGCTTTTCCTTGCCGAAAATATCGGGGACGTAGACGTTCAGTATCTCGCCCTTTCCCACTGCGCCTTTCAGAAACGAGCGTATCTTGAAGCCCGCCGCGTCCGAATCGGTAAGGATTATTATTCCCGTGGTCTCGGCAAAATATCGTATCAGCGCAAGGGTTTCCTTGTTTTTAAACACGGTAAAGCCGTTTGTGGGGATTATCACGCCGTCTATCACCGAGCTGAGCTTTATCTTGTCGTACTTTCCCTCGACGATAACCGCTTGTTTTACATGGAGCATATCTGCGCGCCTTTCATTAGTTAATTCCTGAATTTCAGCATTCTGACGATAGCTTCTTCAAGCAGTATCATCGGGTCGGTTTTCATGGATTTCATGGCTATATCGGTTTCAGCGAGAACCCTCACGCACATTCGCAAATGGGGCATGGACAGCTTCTGAACGTCGCGGAAAGCGTTGTCCACGCGAAAGCCCATGTTTTTCGGGTATCCGAAATCCTCCTTGACATCAGCCGCAGTCTTTCGGCAGGACATCGCTGCCCGAGCACGGTAGAGGTCAAGCATATTTCCCGTTATGGAATACAAAATGATTATCGGTTCGGTTTTCTCCTGCGCAAGGTCGTTGAAGAGTCGCATTGCGGTTTTCGCGTCCATGCGGGTTATAGCCCGCGCAAGGTCGAAAGAGGTGGTCTCTATCTGCCTTGGGGACAGGGCTTTTACCATATCGGCGGTGATCTCGTTTCCCGCAGCGTAAGCAGTAAGCTTTTCAAGCTCATTTTCGATCATCAGCGTGTTGCAGGAGCACTGCTCCGCCAGAAATGCCGCCGCGTCGCGGGATATCCCGCAGCCCGCCTTGGAAGCTTTCGCCATGATCTCTTTAGCCAGTACCGCGGGAGTTTTCAGCGCAAAATTGCAGACTCCACCCGCTTTTCCCACTGTGTCCATAAGCTTTTTATTTTTCGCCGTGGGGAATTTTTTTCCGTCGGTAACGTCCACCGAGGTGTAGTAAAAAATCAGTACTGTGGTTTCTGGAAGATCGGATACCATATCCGATATCCGTTTCAGCATATCTGCGGGAACTCCCTCCGCGTTCAGATCGCAAACCGTACAGCAAACATAGTCTGCAAAAACAGGAAGCGCCTCGCAGGCGTCCGAAAACTCGTCTATATCGAAATTTTTACCGTCAAAAGCGTGAAGATTGTAGGTCTCGTCCTCTTTTTTTACAGCCGCCGAGACAATGGCTTTTGTGTATTTTTCCACCGCGGCAATGTCCTTGCCGTAAAAATAATACGCTCTGCCGAAGCTTTTGTTCTTTATCGCAAGCTTTAGATCGCTTTCCGTTACAACAGCCATGCCGCGGCTCCTTTCACTTTATTTCTTCGGGACTTACCGTTCCGTCCCTGTTTATGACAAATTTTACGTTTTCTCCTATAAAAACGCGGTTTCCTTTTTTGGCAAGAATCTCTGCGCCGTCGTCCATTGCGGCGATGATATCCGCGTCCGCGTCATTGTCCGCGCTCTTTCCGCTGTACCTTACTGCCGCGCTGTATGATGCCTCCGCATCTATCTCCGAATCGGAATCATACATTGCTATATCCGCACCGGAAACGTTTACAACTATTACGCCGCCGCTTAAAAAGCTTATGGTGTACCCGTCCGCCTCAACACAGTCACCGTCGCTGCTGTAACCGTTTATTTCCGCAGAGGAATAACTGTCTGCCAAAGAAATTTTTTCATCGGGAACAAATATCATTTCCGTATCGAAAAGCTTCAGACTGTTTGTGTAAACGGGCAGAGACGTATTTGCGTCCGTGTTCAGAACAACGGCTTCAAGCTTATAGATTCCGCTTCTGTTAAGATATTTCACAACGGAACCCGCCGCTCCCCCGCCCTTTTTGAGATCGACGATACAGGCGGAATTTTTGTCGTGTATCACCGCTGTAACGGAGCTTCCGTCTTTAAGCAGAGCAACTGTGATCTTTTCGTCGGGTATGTATCTGTACACTCCCGAAAGAAGCATTGCCGCCGCAAGAGATCCCACGGAAAGATATATCCCGCGCCTTTTCCCTCCGAAAACTAACAGTGCCAGCGCAGCCGCAGCTACGGCAATTATGTTGACGCTGCGCACAAAATCGCTTCCCAGCGGAATATAGGAAAATCTCAATCGTCCGATAAATTCCGAAACGACTATCACCGCGCGGCAGCAAAAGCCGCAGACCGTCAGCACGGGAACTGCCGCAAACGCCAGACCGCCCGTGAGCATTACTATGATCCCGCAGACAAGAATGACCGTACATATCGGAAGAAGTATCAGGTTTGACAGCGGAGATACCATCGATACCTCGTCAAAAAACAGCAGCGTGACGGGAAAAACCACAACCATAACGCAAGCCGAGGCAATAAACGATCTTGCCGTACTGCCGAGCCTGTGCTTCTTTTCGATTTCAGCGGTTATCGCAGGAGCAGCCACGCCTATGCCGAAAACACCGGCAACTGACAAAAGAAACGAAGCGTCCCTGACCGCGAACGGAGAAGCCGCTGTCAGCAAGATCACCGCGATACCGAGAGAATTAAAGGTATCCGCCCGTCTCCTGAAAAGACTCGCTCCGTAGACAAGTGCGATCATTATAGCCGCTCTGATAACCGAATTGGACATTCCCGCCAGCATTACAAAGCACATCACCGGTACCATAAGCAGACCGAAACGGAAATATCTGTTTATCGGCAGACGGGATATCACAAACCAGAAAAACGAGCATACCACCGAAAGATGCACGCCCGAAACCGCCATAATGTGACCTATTCCTGCGCGGTACATAAGTGTCTTTTCGCTGCTGTCGATTGCGGATTTGTCTCCGAACAGCATTGCGGTCATGATTGCTGCGCAGTCGGACTCCATTCCATCGTTAATAGCTGCCAAAATATACTCGCGGTAATTGTTTATAGCACGCCTAAAAGAAAAATCCGTATGACTGTAGCTGAAATCGGATACCTTGTTCAGCCGCAGATAGATACCCTTAGCCTTATAGTAGGACTTTGCGGGAAAGGTGTAGCTGTCCTCCAAGACAGCGGCTTTTCCGACAACGCTTATCTCGTCGCCTATCTCGGCGTTGGAACTGTCCGCAAAGAACGATACCTCCGCCGAAACGTCGCCGTTTATAACGCCCTTTACGGTATAAAGCGTTATATCGCCGCTGTACTCGCTGAAATCCAGTATCTTTCCAGTGACCTCCACGTCGCAGCCGTCGTACTTAATAATATTTTCGTACACAAAAAGGTCGTACCCGCTGTAGAAAAACATTCCGACCGCCGCGCTGAACAGACATACCGCGGCTTTCAGAAATCTTTTCCTATAAACAGCAATGGCGGAAACCGCGGATAACACAAGTACCGCGGCAGCCGCCAGATTATGTCCGCGGCTGAGAAAGGACGCGGAAAACAGTCCTATAAGATAAAACGTGCCTATATAAGCCATTTTACGCTTCACTGACTGTCAATCCTTTCTCAGACGTAACCTATCCCATTGTAACGTCGAGCTTTCTTCCACCCAGAATGTGGAAATGCAGGTGTTTAACGCTCTGACAGCCGTTTTCGCCGCAGTTCGTTACGATACGGAAGCCGTCCTCGGCTATGCCCTGCTCCTTGGCGATCTTTGCAGCCGCCTCGAATATCTTGGAGACCACCGCGGAATTTTCGGCGGTTATCTCGTTCGCGCCCGAAATATGGTTCTTAGGCACAACCAGAATATGCACGGGAGCAAGCGGGTTGATATCCTTGAACGCGTAAACAAACTCGTCCTCGTAGACCTTTGTGCTTGGTATCTCCCCTGCGATTATTTTACAGAAAAGGCAGTCCTCCATTGACGTATCCTCCTTATTATTTCACAAATTCCGAAACTATATCCTTAACTGCGGCTACGGCTTCCTTTACCTTGGAAGCGTCTCCCACGCCTGCCATTGCGCTGTCGGGACGTCCTCCGCCCTTGCCGCCTGTAAGCGCGGATACTTTCTTCACGATATTTCCCGCGTGAGCGCCCGCCGCGGCAGCGTCCTTGCCGCATACGCAGACGATAGAGCCGTCTCCCGCAATAACCGCAACAGCGTCGGGAGCTTTATCCTTGATGCTATCGCCCATTGTTCTGAGGATATCAGCCTTTGCACCCGCGATCTCGGAAGCGATAACGCGTACCGAACCCACGGAAACAGCGTTCTCAAACAGAGAATCAAGCTGTGTGGAAGCAAGCTTTCCTTTAAGCTCGGAAACTTCCTTTTCAAGAGACTTAAGCTCTCCCGCAGCAGCCGTGCAGCGTGCAGTAAGCTCGGAAGCGTTCGGCGCTTTAATAGCGTGAGCAGCCTCTGTAAGAGTATTTTTATAGTCGTCGATAAGAGCCAGAACTCCCGTACCCGTAACCGCTTCGATACGTCTTACGCCTGCGGCAACGGAGTTTTCGGAAACTATCTTGAACAATCCCAGCTTGGAGGTATTGTCAACGTGTGTACCTCCGCAGAACTCGATAGAAGTATCCTGAACATTTACAACGCGGACGATGTCACCGTACTTTTCGCCGAACAGAGCCATTGCTCCAAGCTTTCTTGCTTCGTCGATAGGCATTTCTGTCATTGTAACGGGAATTGCGTCAAGAATGTTTTTATTGATAATACCCTCGATCTCTTTAAGCTCATCGGGTGTAACTGCTTCAAAATGCGAGAAGTCGAAGCGCACTCTTTCACCGTCCACAAGCTGACCAGCCTGATGAACGTGGTCGCCCAGAACCTTACGCAGAGCTGCCTGCAAAAGGTGTGCGGCTGTATGGTTACGCATGATCGAAGAACGTCTCTTTTTGTCAACTGATGCGGTAACTGTATCTCCTACAGAAACAGCTCCCTGCGCAACGCCCATATGGAGAAAATGTCCGCTGTGTATCTTCTTTGTATCGGACACTTCAAACGCAGTCATTGCACCGCTGATAACGCCCGTATCCCCTACCTGTCCGCCGCTTTCCGCGTAGAAAGGAGTTTTGTCAAGGACAATAACAGCTTCGTCGCCGTCGTTTGCCGTCTCGACGCTCTGTCCGTCCACAAATATCGCCAGTACCTTTGCAGTTTCCTCCATTGAGGCGTAGCCAGTAAATTCGGTTGCGGCGGCTTCAACAGCCAGCGTACCGTCCTCCCAAGACGAACCCGACTTAGCGTTGTGGTCGTCACGAGCTTTTTTCTTCTGCTCGTTAAGGCACTCGGTGTACTTTGCCTCGTCCACGGTAAGACCCTTTTCCTCGGCGATCTCCATTGTCAAATCAATGGGGAAACCGTAGGTATCGCTGAGCAGGAAAGCGTCCGTGCCGTCCAGAACGGTCTTGCCCGAAGCAATAACTGCGTCGATTTTTTCGGTAAGGATCTCCATGCCCTTGTCAATGGTCTTGGCAAATGTTTCCTCTTCACTTTTGATAAGCTTTTTAATGTACGCCTTGCGCTCCTCAAGTTCGGGATACGCACAGACATTTTCGGCGATTACAGTGTCCACGACCTCATAGAGGAAAGGTCTTGTTATGCCCAAAAGTCTGCCGTGACGTGCGGCACGTCTGAGAAGTCTCCTAAGAACGTATCCCCTGCCGTTATTGGAGGGTGTAACTCCGTCTCCCACCATAAAGGTTGTGGAACGGATATGGTCGGTGATAACGCGGAGAGAAACGTCCTTTTTCTCGTCTTTTTTATAGTCCACACCTGCGATCTTGCTGATGTGCTTCATGATATTCTGTACGGTGTCAACCTCGAAAAGGTTGTCCACGCCCTGCATAGCGCAGGCAAGTCTTTCCAGACCCATACCCGTGTCAATGTTCTTGTGAGCCATTTCGGCGTAGTTGCCGTTTCCGTCGCTGTCGAACTGGGAGAATACCAGATTCCATATCTCTATAATTCTGTCACAGTCGCTGGCTTGTTCAAAGCTTTCAAAGGGACCGTAGCTTTCGCCGCGGTCGAAGTGTATTTCCGAACAAGGACCGCAGGGACCGCTGCCGTGCTCCCAGAAATTGTCGGCTTTTCCAAGACGCTTTATACGCTCCTTGGGGATACCGATATCGTTCATCCATATCTGCTCTGCCTCGTCGTCGCTTTCAAAAACGGTAATCCAAAGCCTGTCCGCGGGAATAGCCAGTACGCCTGTTAAAAACTCCCATGCCCATGCAATGGCTTCCTTTTTAAAGTAGTCACCGAAAGAGAAGTTGCCCAGCATTTCAAAATAAGTGCCGTGGCGAGCAGTCTTGCCCACCCTTTCGATATCCGGAGTGCGGATACACTTCTGGCAGGTAGTCACTCTGACATTTGGAGGAGTTTCCTGTCCCAGAAAGAATTTTTTCAGCGGAGCCATACCGCTGTTGATAAGCAAGAGGCTGTTATCCCCGTGAGGGATAAGCGAGGCGCTTGCCATTCTTGTATGGTTTTTGCTTTCAAAAAAAGAAAGATATTTTTCTCTCAGGTCGTTCAAGCCTGTCCATTCCATATATAAGCTTCCTTTCGGTACACATAATTTAACTTTACTATTTTACCATGTTGGGAATATTTTGTCAAGTACCGAAATATCATATACATATGAATATTTTTTGCATGAATAATTACCGCAGAACCGCTGTAAGAACGCTTTTGCTCAGGAGAAAAATTTTTTCTAAAAAAATTTTTCAAAAAGTATTGACAAAGCATTGTCAAAGTGATATAATAATAAAGCATTCTCGTTGTGAGAATGTGTGAATATCTATCGCGGAGTGGAGCAGCTCGGTAGCTCGTCGGGCTCATAACCCGAAGGTCGTAGGTTCAAATCCTGCCTCCGCAACCAC
>JAIEDQ010000164.1 GCA_029067895.1 Oscillospiraceae bacterium
TTCGGCGGTGATAATGACGGCATCGCTTCTGTTTTTTAAAGAGAAAAATAAACCGTATTCCATACAAAAATGAAAAACCCCCGCTTTTCTGCGCTTGCTGTCCTGCAAGCTTATATTTGTGCATGATGTATGGATTTGCTCCGTGATGTTATTTTGAACCGCAGTTTATCATTTTTGCAGGGTGCGGCAGTACCCGACGAAACACCGAACGCCGATACTCTGGAGGCGTTTGCAGAATTTGATAACGGCGGCGGTCACAGCTTCAGCGGAACGACGGAACAACTCTTTAACGAGCTTATGGAGAATTGATATAGTATACATAATGTACAATTTGTGCAGGCTTAACTTTGTGTAATATGCCACTGTTATTTTTTCAAAATATTGTGTATAATAATAACAACAGAACCCGACACGCCTCTAAACTATGCGTACCACGTCGGGTCGTTTAATTTATAGAAGCTTATTTATGGAAATGAAAAATCAACAGCCGCCTATGAGTGTGGACGAACAAATCTTTAATCTAAAAGCGTTAGGACTTCAAATAAATGATGAAAGTTATGCAAAATCCGTGTTGAATGACATCTCGTATTTTCGGCTTATAAAGGCATATGGGCTAAGCCTGAAGAATAAAAATTCCGCATACGACGGTACTGTAACATTTGAACAAATTGTTGAATTATATTTGTTCAACGCTAATTTTCGTCAGGTTTTGTTTGCTGAAATCGAGCAGATCGAGGTAAATTTACGGTGCAGGATCGCAAATCATTTTTCATGTAAATACGGCGTTTTAGGGTATGAAGATCCCGACAATTTTTTAAATGCAGATTATCACAAAGAATTTTTAAACAGCATACAAGACGAGATAGCACGAAACAGCAAAGCTCCCTTTGTCAAGAATTTTCAGGAAAACTATACGGACGGAAAAATTCCGTTTTATGCTCTTATTGAGCTTTTTAGCTTCGGGACGCTCTCCAAATTTTATAAAAATATGAAGTCAGCCGATAAAAAGGCGGTTGCAGTTCACTATGGAACGGGATATACATACCTTGAAAGTTGGTTTGAACACTTGGCTTTTGTAAGAAATATATGTGCGCACTATGGACGGCTCTATAACATGAATTTCCCTAAAACACCTACAATGTACAAGCAGTATACCGAACAGGGCATAGGAAATATAAGAGTATTCGCAAGCCTTATCTGTATGAAGCACCTGCTGCCGAATGATAAACATTGGATAATATTTATCGACAAAATAAGTTTGCTATTTGAGAAATACTCAAATGTAAAAATTGAGCTTATGGGCTTTCCCGAAAATTGGGAGGAAATTTTAAGCCTGTCATATCAAAGTATATAAAATGGCTCTTGTTTATCACGATATAAGAATATGGAAGCAGCTCACCTGCTCACGTTTATTCTTTTTTCAGTCAACCAAAATGCTTTATAGTTAAAGTAGACCTACTTTTCTGCGCTTGCTGTCCTCCAAGCACTTCCAGCTTGCCGATCACGGAGCGGGTCACGCAGAACACTTTACCCCGAAAGTTCTAACACACTATGACTATTCCCACTGTAAATAGTCTATGCGGCAGCTTTCCTCTGCACCCCTTTCAGCGGCAAAATCCCACGATTTACTTAGGCTTTGCCCTAAGTAACTAAGTAACGCCATAGTACTTAGATAAAGACAACAGCAAACCCGCTCCCGACGGAGCAGAACAGGAGAAATAACATTCCAACATTAAGCAGCATTGAAAAATAAAGCATAAACGAGCAAATCAGAGCAAAACATAATAAAATACACAAAAATAAGAAAAAACAAGTTTGACATATTTAACAGTATTGCGTATAATATAATTAACGGATTTTTCGCACATCTGTTTGTAGGTGTCCTGCACGGTATTTTATACTTCAAAGTGTTTAAAATTAAATCGGATTGGAAACAATATGACAAGAAACTTTGTAATGACTTCGGATTTTGACAGTGCTTGGAAAAACTTAGGTCTGAATGATGAGGATTTAAGACAGCTTCAAAACACCTTGGCGCGAGACCCCAATGCAGGTGATATGATACAAGGTACACATGGTTGCCGAAAATGCAGAATACCGCTTGAAAACAGAGGTAAAAGCGGCGGCGCAAGGGTGATTTATGTGGATTTTATTGCTTTTGAAAAAATTTACCTTATTACTGCATATGCAAAAAACGAACAGGAAAATCTTTCAAAGCGGCAATGTGACGGCATTAAACAATTTGTTATAAAAATTGAAGCTGTTGAACGCGCAAAATTTGAAAGGAGGGATTGACTATGAGTGTATACGAAAGCATTATGAACGGTTTAGGTGAAGCTTTGGAGTATGCAAAAGGTGATACCTCAAAGGCAAGAGAAACAACAGTTACAGTTACACAAACACAAAATCCCGTGACCTTTGGTCTGTCGGCGTTGGACGTTGCAAAATGGCTTATTGTCTATAACAATTCACAGGAAAGTGCAGATTTGCTTACCGATTTGAAGCTTCAAAAGCTTCTTTATTACGCACAAGGAATAGCGATAAAATACACCGGTAAGCCTCTTTTCAATGAAAATCTTGTTGCTTGGGATTGGGGGCCGGTTGTACCCGAAGTATATAACAAGTACAAGAAGTACGGCAAAAATCCTATTGATGAACCAATAGAAAAACCGAATTTTGACAACAACGATATTGAAGTGATTTTAAAGGACGTTTACGAGGATTACGGTCAATTTTCAGCTTTTAAACTGGTAAAAATGACGCATGACGAAACTCCATGGAAAGAAACACCGAAAAACGACGTTATTTCAATTGACAAAATGAGAGATTTTTTTGCAAGATAATAATACCCTTTTGCGGGCTACAAAATGGGAGCGGGTACGCTCCCGTTTCTTTTTATAAAAATACAATAAAAATACACTGCACCCCTTTGCCGACTCCGCAAGCATTCGGGTACATGGTATTGCATTATATGGTTTAACGTATATTCAGCGGCAGAGCCGCGATTTACTTGTGTTTCGCCACAAGTAACGCCATAGTACTTATGACATTCCGCAAACTCCATATCATAAGTACATGCGCTTTCCGAGGGGAGCAGTTCTTCTATATCTCTACTCGCTCAAAATAAAATAACCCGCCCATTTTTGAGCAGGTACAAGGCTGATTTTTTGTGCGCCGTTTGTGCGCCAAAGTTACGATTGTGCGCTATAAGTTACTAAAAGAGACAAGAAGCAGAAGTGTATTAAATCACATAGAACAGGGATTTATTACACTTTACTGGAAACCGCAAGAAGCGTCCGCCCCCATTCGTAATGCGCAGGTCGCGTGTTCAAGTCACGTTTCCAGCTCCAGCGGGGAGCCCCCGCGGGCAGAAAAGCTTCCGTAAAAAATACGGGAGCTTTTTATTTGCCGTTTTCCGAAAAATATTTCCTGTACCGAACATCAGAAACGCGCATTTCAAGAATGTCTTATCCATCAGCCGATCCGATATAGCGGCTGAACAGAAAAACAAGCTCCCCCAAAAAAAGGGGAACTTGTTAATTATTCAAAAAGAACGTTCAATTTTAACATTGTCTCCGTTGATGCTGCGCTCGGAGATTTTCGCCTTTGATTTGCTGCATTCAAAATCCCGTCAAGCAATTTTGCAGACTCTTGCATATCAATTATTTTTGGATATGAACTGCCATTCATCAAACAGAATATCGCCGCCCGAGATCACAAAATAAAGGTTATGTACTCCCTCTATTTTTGATACATCATTGGTATAAACATTCTTGAATTCATTGCAGTCAAATTCAACTGCGGCAAGATATTTTCCGTCAATACTGTCGGCATAGACCTCTATCCTGCCCTTGCCCTTTACCTTTGCGGCAAATGCAGAGGTTTTTCCCGAAAAATCTGCGCCCTTTACATAAGTCCATGAACCGTTGTTTCCGCCGATAAGCATATTTCCGTTTTCCTCGGAAGCGGTGTACAGAATATCCGAAGCGGTAAAAATTGTTTCAGCCTGATTTACCTTGTACGGGTCGATATTTTTTATCTGCTCCGTGCCGTTTTTTGTACCCGTTCCTTTGGATATTTCCACCGCTTCTTCGTCAACGAAAATTTCGTTTACGCACAGACTGCGGAAACCGCCCTCCGTACCGAGAGCCTTTTGCGGGAAAAGCGCATGGTAGAACAAATAATATTTGTCCGAATATTTTTGCAGATGGGTGTGATTGTTGCTGTATTCAAGTCCATGCTCGCCCGGATTTTTAAAGTAATCGCCGCGGTACTCCCAGCTGTCGGGGTCAAGCGGAGTTTTGGTCGTCATGTATGCCATACTGCACGCAGCGGGTTTTAAATAGTTTTTGTTTTCCCATTTGAGACGCGTATCCCAGCTTGTGTTGTACGTGTAAATATAAGTACCGTTTATATAATTCAGCTCGCTTGCTTCAAAAAAGTACGCGGCGGGAATTTCGGCAAAATCGCTTGCAAATGAGATCATATCGTCCCCAAGCTGAACGATCCTCGCCGAACCTGGCATATATTCGCTGCCGCCGGACGCTTTTCCTCCGCCGAAGGCAAGCCACCCTGTACCGTTTTCGTCAATGCAGACTCCGGGGTCAAAGGGGTTGGGACAATCCTTGAGTCCGCTTGTGGAGGTGGATATCAGCGGTTCGCCGAGAGGGTCGGTCCACGGTCCGAGAGGACTTTCCGCAGTAACCACGCCTACGCCTGCTCCGCTGTTTGAGTAGTAAAGATAAAAATGAGTTTTCCCGTCCTCCTCGACCCGCGAGGCTACCGATGGCGCCCATGAAGCATACGCCCATGGAGATATCTCGCCAATGTCGATAATTCCGTGATAAGTCCAGTTCACCATATCGTCGGTGGAAAGCATTACTATAGATTTTATTTTGTCATAGGTATTGCTTCCGTCGCTGCCCACAGCGTCGTACTGCTGCTGATCGTTAGTGCCGTATACGTAAAGTCTGCCGTCATACTCCACGGCAGTAGGGTCGGCGCAGAATATATTTGCTATCAGCGGATTGGCGTTTTCTTCGGGCTTTGAAGCAAATGCCGAACCGCAGCCGCCGATCTTAACGCCATAGCTCTGACTTTTTACAGAGTCTCCGTTAATATCAAAATCGGGTACCGTCACCGCAGCATTTCCGCAGGAGCATAATGCCGCCGCCATGCTTAACGCCGCAAAAAGAGAAATAACTTTTTTCATCTGAAAACCTCCCGAATATTTAACAGCAAGTTTTTTGTTGTACTA
Organism: Oscillospiraceae bacterium; assembly: GCA_029067895.1. Taxonomy (GTDB): domain Bacteria; phylum Bacillota; class Clostridia; order Oscillospirales; family Ruminococcaceae; genus RGIG8773. The sequence continues at coordinate 5,258 of JAIEDQ010000164.1, forward strand.
ATTATACAGCATAATTAAATAAAATGCAAGCCGCCGAAACGTTACAGCAGTTTTTGCCGGGAGTGCTTTATAATGCGGAACAATACCGTTTGTATGCCATGAGAACGCAGCATTGTGTTTTTTACCGTTAACGTCAATGTTTTGCCTTTCACCGATTTAGCCTGCCGCGGGCGGAGCGTCTGAAAAACACCCATGCGAAAAAAGGCGCGCCTATAAGCGACGTGACAACTCCAACGGGAAGCTCGTTGGGGGATATGACCGTCCTTGCCGCAAGGTCGCAGAGTACCATGAACGTGCCGCCTATCAGCGCGGACATCGGCACTAAAAGCTTGTGCTCCGCACCGAAAATGCGCCTTGCTATGTGGGGAGATATCAGATCCACAAAGCCGATAACTCCCGCAAAGGCTACGGACGTCCCCGACAGAACTGCCGTTATCAGCAGCAGAAGCGTTTTTTCCCGCACGGTATCAACCCCCGCACTCTTCGCCTGCTCGTCCCCGAACGTAAGAATATCCAGCTCGCGGCTTCTGAACATAAAGTACGCCGTACACGCCGCAAACACTAATGCAAGAATTATCACATACTCCCATTTCCTGCCCGAAAAGCTGCCGGTCTGCCATTTCATTATCTGCTTGTATTTTTCGTCCTTTGCGTTTGCCATGACCGAAACTATTCCGTTCACAAACAGGGACAGCACCATTCCCGTAAGCACTATCGTGCTGCCCTGAAGCGTGCGGTCTATTTTTGACGCGAACGCTACCATTAAAAACATTGACGCGACACCGAAAACCAGTCCCGCGGCAGGAAGCGTGAAGCGTCCAAGAAAGGTCAGCTCGCAGGCGATAACAATGCCCGCGCCAAGCGACGCACCGCTGGATACTCCCAGAGTAAATGGCGAGGCAAGAGGATTTCTCAGCACCGACTGTACCGTCGTCCCGCAGGCGGAAAGAGCCGCTCCCGTAAGGAAGCCCAGCAGTACCCGCGGCAAGCGTATGGTCATGATTATGCTGACGCTTGAATCGGGTACACCGTCAAGTCCCGTACCGAAAAGAGCGTTGCCGAAAATTTTTAAAAGGTGCAGCGGAGGCACGAAAACGCTTCCCGCGCATACGCCGAGGATAATTGCCGCCGCTGCCGCGATAACGGTCAGAACCGCTCCCGTCCGCTTCATTCGGCAAATATTTCGGGGTAGACCGCCTCGGCGACCTGATACATTCCCTCAATGATATGCTGTGACGGACGGCTCGTCTCGTTCGCGCCCACGCTGTATACCGCACCGTTCTTCACGGCGGTGATGTTCTCCCAGCCCGCGCGGGACTTTATCTCGTTATAGTCGTAGCCCTCATACTGAACGCTTGTGATGATAACGTCGGGGTCTGCGGCAATAACGCTTTCCTCGGAATTTGATATCCAGCCCTCCTCGCCGCCGTAGATGTTTTCAGCGCCGACAAGATTGATTATCTCATTGATAAACGTGTTGTTTCCGCAGCTGTAAAGATAGGGAGCCGCTCCTATTTCAAAGTAGACCTTTTTCTTTTCGGTAATTCCCGCGGCTTTTTCGGATATGTCGTTTACAGCGTCGGTAATGTCCGCGATAAGCTCCGCGCCCTGCTGTTCGGCGTGGAGATAGCTTGCGATAAATTCGATATCAAGCTTTATTCCCGCGATAGAGTTTGAGGTGGGAATGTAGATAACGTTCACGCCCGCTTCTTTCAGAGCGGCGTAGGGGTCGTCCGCGCCCGACATTGACATTCCGCTGACGATGATAAGGTCGGGAGCAAGCGCGGTCAGCTCCTCAATGTTGAGATTGTAGAAATCCAGCGTGCATATGGACGGGTCGATTCCGTCAACGTCGGCGGAATAAATGTCAGCCGCGATTATTCTGCCCGAAAGACCCAGTCCCTCCAGAATTTCTGTAATTGAGGGTGCGGTGGAAACGATAGTCTGCACGTTCTCTCTTATCTGGATAAGGTTTCCTTCGCGGTCGATAATAGTTCTTGCGCCGTCGTCAGGGACGTCCTCACTGTCTCCGAAGTCCTCCGCCTCGGCGGTCTCGGTAACGGTTTCGAGCATCGACAGGTCGGCGGTAGTGATAGTGCCGCCCTCTCTTGTGTAGTCCGCTTTGCAGGCGGTCAGGGAGAGAGCCAGCGCGGCGGCTGCAATAACAGATAAAATTTTCCTGAGTTTCATTTGTGTACTTCCTTTCTTTTTGCGGTAAGACCGTACTGACAACAAAAAACTCCCTTTTCACGGATCTGAAAAGAGAGTATAGCAAACTAAAGCGCAGCCTTTCGGCGCACCTTTGCTGTGTACGATCAATACCTCGTGATCCGGAACATTGTTCCTGTACCGCAAACGGCAGGTTTCCTGACTCGGGCGTCATCGCGCGGCGCAGTCTTCCCGATTTTATCAGTGACATAATTGCGGAGCGCTCCTCCCACACAGTGACGAGATCGCACAGGATTTTGACCTGTTTCCCTTTTACCCTTGAACAATATTTACACGTGAAGCCGCTTCATATCTCAAGGCACCGTTTGACTATTCAGTTTTTGCGGGCTTTCACCCAATATTAAGTATACCACCGCGGCGGCAGTTTTCAAGCGTCGGAGACGATTTTTGTAGAACTGCACTGCTTTGCGGAAAAATAAGCCGTAAAATTTGTCAGATTTTACGGCATTAGTTATTCCCATATTTTCAGTATCCTTTTCATGTACGCCCGTATGTCCGTACCGAAAACCTCGGACAGCTTTTCCGACCCGATTATATCCTCGGTCTTTCCGCAGGCAATCGCCTCGCCGTCCTTCATAAGCAGTATCCTGTCCGACACCGCCGCGGCAAAGCTTATGTCGTGGAAAACTCCCAAAACGGCTTTCCCGCTTTCCGTAAAGCGTTTCAGAAGCTCCGTAAGCTCGTTTTGACTTTTTATGTCCAGATGGTTTGCAGGCTCGTCAAGCACTAAAATTTCGGGCTCCTGAGCAAATGCCCGTGCCAAAAACACACGCTGTAGCTGTCCGCCCGAAAGCTCGGTGATAGGTCTGTCCTCACAGCCGCTGAGACCCACCTCGGCTATGTATTTTTCAGCCGCGGCAATATCCTCCCGCGAGGTCTCGGAAAAGACCGTTCCCTTTTGCCGCGAGTACCGTCCCATAAGCACCGCTTTCAGAACGGTGTAGTCGAAATAGTCTCCCCCCGCGCCCGTCTGGGACAGCATTGCAATTTTCCGCGCACGCTCTTTCGGTGACATTTCCGTAATTGACTTTCCGTCTATAAACGCATTTCCCGCGGTTATGGGAATAAGTCCGCACACCGCACGAAGCAGGGTAGTCTTTCCGCAGCCGTTGGGACCCGCTATCGCAGTGATCTCACCGCCTTTTACCGTCAGGGACACATTCTTTACGATATCCTCCCCGCCGTAGCCGCAGGAAAGTCCGTCGATTTTAAGCTCTGCCATTTTGCCGCTCCTTTGCACTTTAAAGCCTTGCCGCAAGCTCCTTTATATAGCCTTTAAGCTCCGCGCCTATTTCGGGACGCTCCAGTCCTGTTTCAATGCTTGCCTTGAGCGCGCTCAGCTTGTTACCCATATCGTACCGCGTACCCGTGAAGTCCACACCGATCATGCCCTCGCGGAGCGCAAGAGTTTTCATTGCGTCGGTAAGCTGAAGCTCGTTGTTTCTGCCGTAGGGGGTATTTTCCAGAATTTCAAAAATTTCGGGAGGAAGAACGCACCGTCCCAGAATAGCGTAATTGGAAAATATCTGGTCGGAGGCGGGCTTTTCGATCATGTCCGATATATCAAAATATCCGTCGTCAAGCCGCTCCAGCTTCATGGAGGAGTACTTCATAACGTCCTCGGTGGGGACTTCCCTTATGCCCACAACGCCCTTGCCGTACTTTTCGTAAGCGCGGCAGAGCTGTGCCGCAACGGGGTCGTCTCCGATAATAACGTCGTCCCCGTACAGGACGGCGATAGGGTCGTTTCCCGCAAAGCCTTTCGCGCACAGAACGGCGTGTCCCAGACCAAGCTGCTCCGCCTGACGGACGTAGGTGATGTTCGCCATAGAGCCGATCCTTACGATCTCGTTGTACAGGTCGTTTTTGCCGCTGTGAAGAAGCTGGCGTTCAAGGTCGGGAGAGCGGTCGAAGTGATCTTCAACAACGTGCTTGCCCCTTGAAAGGACGATGAGAATGTCGGAAATACCAGCGTTCACGCACTCTTCAACAATGTACTGAATGGCGGGCTTGTCCAGTATGGGAAGCATTTCCTTGGGCATTGATTTTGTGGCGGGCAGCATTCTTGTGCCGTAGCCCGCGGCAGTTATCACAGCTTTTCTGATCTTCATTTTCGATCCCCTTTTTTATTTGTATTTTTACGCATTCAGCATAGTCAGCGTCTGTCCGTAAAAAAGTATAAGCACGGGAAGCGCGGCAATGCATATAAACAGCGTCAGCCACAGACCCGACGTGCCGCCCTTGGAAATAATGGAAGCACGCACTCCCTCCGCAGGGATACGCGGGTCGGCGGAAGCCTTTGCTTTTTTGATTTTTCTCACTGCCGAGTTGTAGTACAGCTTGTTGCCGAAAATCCCCGTCGTAAACATAAACGCGTACATCATTGCCGAGCAAAGCATATACAGCCATTGAAACGCCGCGCCTTTTATGTCCACTGCGGCAGCCGCTTCGGACAGTCTGCCGAAATTTATGCCCTGAGAAAGCAGCAGGATATACTGAGGAAGCTGAACGATATTTCTCACGATCACAGACGCCAGTGCGGCAAGGGGCATTTTGCGGTAGGAAAAGTACAGCTCGGGAAAAAGCGCGGAGCAGAAATTCCAGCTGACGGAACGCTTTGTCTCGTTAAAACGCTTGAAAATCGGGAGATAATAGTGGGTGTTAGTACCCACGAAATCGCCCAGCTCCGACATCTTCACGCCGTCGAGCTGTTCCTCGGGGTCAAAGCCGCAGAGCGGGTCGGAAAAGTTTATCAGGAACGGATTTATCTGTATCCCGCCGTTAAAATTGCGGTTGTAGGCGTCGGCGTTTTCGTTGATATTTACTCCGCCGACGGTTTGACTTGCCATATCGTTTTCGTTGCGTATGGTGGAAACTGGCATACCGCATCTGCGGCAGAAAAGAGTAAGCGGGGGATTGGAGTTCCCGCAGAAGCGGCAGACCACCGCCTGATTTTCGGAGCCGTCGCTGCCCGTGTCGTAGGAGGGCTTCCAGCTCCCGCCGTTTTTATGAAGTATGCCGTTGACGCATTTTTCCTCTTTTTCGTAGCAGGTTCTGTGGTAGGGCGTACCGCAATCGGGACAGACCACAACGTCGTCCTCCGATGTAAATTTTTCGCTGCAAATCATGCATCTTGTGCCGATATATCCTGACATTTGAAGCTCCTCCGTAAAAGAAAATCTGTTATCATTATACCACAAAATTCCTGCAATAACAAGCATTTTTTCAATGTTTCACCATACTGACACATTTGCGGGGAGCCCCCGCGGGCACTTGCGCGCAGTGCAAGAAAGTCACGCCCCTGCGTAAGAAGTTCAGACCATTATTTTTGCTATGCCCCCTTGAGGGGGCTCGACAAGGAAAATCATTTTGATATTTAACATTGGGGGTGACTCAGCCCGCGGGGGCTCCCCGCTAAATCAAAATTTATCGTCCCGCCATGTTCCTGTCCTATGTCTTGACAAGCTTCGCCCATGGTGCTAAAATAAAGAAAAAACGCCCGAAAGGAAGAGATACCCATAAAAAGAAAATTGAAAAGCCTTTTTAAAATTATTTTCGGCAGGACAATGATAGTGATTTTCGGACTTTTGCTTCAGATAGCTTTCATTGTTTCCGCACTGAATTTTTTCAGCGACCGTTTTGTTTATTTCTCCATTGCCTCGACGCTGCTTTCACTTGTCGTGCTTGTGTGGATAATCAACGACAACACCAATCCGTACTACAAGCTGGCATGGGTAGTACCTGTTCTCATAATCCCCGTGTTCGGTACGATAACTTACCTGTTTGCAAAGCTGGAGCTGGGCACACATATCATGAACAACAGGCTGCTGAAGCTTATTGACAAGACCTCGCCATTTATACCCCAGAACAAGGACACGCTGGACGAGCTTGAAAAAATAAGCGTCAAGGAAAAAAATCTTGCTGTCTATATGAAGACCTATGCGGGGTATCCCATATGGAAAAACACCTATGCCGAGTACTATCCTCTCGGCGAGGACGCTTTTGCTTCAATGGTACGCGAGCTTGAAGCCGCCGAGGAATTTATTTTTATGGAATATTTCATCGTCGAGCGGGGCGTAATGTGGAATACTATTCTTGAAATACTCGCAAAAAAAGCTGCCGAGGGCGTGGACGTCCGCTTTATGTACGACGGAATGTGCAGCCTTATGCTTGTACCTTACAGCTATCCCAAAAAGCTTGAAGCCATGGGCATAAAGTGCAAAATGTTTTCACCCATAAAGCCCGTGCTTTCCACAGTCCAGAACAACCGCGACCACAGAAAAATTCTCGTTGTGGACGGTCATACAGCCTTTACGGGCGGTGTGAACCTTGCGGACGAGTACATCAACAAGGTGGAGTACTACGGTCACTGGAAGGACACCGCAGTCATGCTAAAGGGCGAAGCCGCCGCGGGATTTACTATAATGTTCCTGCAAAACTGGAACATCAGTGAAAGCGCTGAGGACGATTACGCAAACTATATTAAGAGTGATTTTCCCCAGCTTCGGGAGAATGACCTGCCAACGGACGGCTTTGTGCTTCCCTACGGCGACAGTCCGCTGGACAACGAAAACGTGGGACAGATCGTCTATCTGGACATACTCAACAGGGCGGAACGGTACGTTCACATAATGACCCCGTATCTTATTTTGGACAATGAAATGGTGGGCGCGCTGACCTACGCGGCAAAGCGGGGAGTGGACGTTGTGATCATCATGCCCCATATTCCCGACAAGGTCTATGCATATCTGCTTGCACGCTCCTACTATGCGGAGCTTATCCGCGCTGGCGTCAAGATATACGAATATACGCCCGGCTTCGTTCATGCGAAATGCTTTGTCAGCGACGATACGAGAGCAGTTGTGGGTTCAATAAATCTGGATTACCGCAGCCTGTTCCTGCATTTTGAATGCGCTTCATATTTCTACAGGCACTCCGTAGTTGCGCAGGTCGAACAGGACGTGCAGAATACCTTGAAGAAGTGTATGCAGGTCACCATTGACGACTGCAAAAAGTTTAATATTTTCAAGCAAATTGCGGGACATGTTCTGAGGCTTTTTGCTCCGCTTATGTAAAATATCATGCGTTATATAACGTGCGCAATTACAGTGAAAAGAGGCACATTATATACGGCTCGGCAAAAATCTGCCGAAAGCAGTCGGAACAGCCTCCGCGGGGCAGACCGCTGTACGGACGATATCCCATAAAGGAAGTGTAAAAAACAATATGAAAGGAAAAATAACAGCAGTTATAAAACGCGTTGTTCAGGTAGCCCCCTTGGTGATGGTGGCTGTATGCGCGCTGCTGTATCTGAAATTTTTCAGGGGAGTTACCATTGAGCATATACTTGAATTTACCCCCGAAAATCTGTGGCTTGCGGCACTTGTTATGCTGGGACTTTTCGCGCTGAAATCCCTGTCGGTCTTTTTCCCCATGCTTATCCTCATAGCCGCCTCGGGAAGCATTTTCCCCACGTTTTTGTCCGCAGTGCTTGTAAACTGCGCGGGGGTCGCGGTAATGATACTCGTCCCGTACGCAATAGGACGCTTTGCCGAAAGGGAGTTCGTGGAGGGGCTTATAAACAAGCACAAAAACGCCGCAAAGCTCCGCGAGCTGAAATCGGACAACGAGCTTTTCATCGCCTATTTTTTAAGGGTGATAAACGTCCTGCCCTGCGATCTGGTGAGTATGTTTCTCGGCTCGGCGGGCTTCGGACTGTGGAAATATATGCTGGGTTCGTTTTTAGGAATATTTCCGGGAATTATTACGACCACACTTATGGGTGCGAATGTGGATAATCCCGCCTCGCCGAAATTCTGGCTGTCCGTAGTCGTGGAATTTACCTTTGCGGCGGCTTCGAGCATATGGTATTATTTTTATAAAAAGAAAAAGAAAGGCTCGAAAACAGGTGAAACTGATACTGCGGAAAATTCCCCCGAAAACAAATAAATACCGCAGAAAAATAAATGCGTCCGATTTCGTGCAAGCTTTTTGCCAAAACTAAATTTCCGTCTCGGGAATAAAATTATGCCGCAATCACTTATAGACGGCGGCAATGGTAAAGGCTCAGCCTTTTGTGCAATGCCGATACAGAAGATTTTTTCTCGTCTCGGAAACAAAATTTGCCGCCATCACTATAGACGGCGGCAAGCATAAAGGCTCAGCCTTTGTTTTCGGACGCGTTTATTTTTCTGCGGTATAAAATAACTAATGTTATATAATGTCTGTTATTGTCAAAACTGTTCTGTTCAGACTACGTATTTTGCCATGTACTGCTCTGTAAGATCCATATACTCCTTGTCGCTGCTCTTGTGCTGAGCCTGAATGTATTCGTGGCGGTTAAGCACGGATTTATTTTTCTGCGCGCCGATAACGTACACAGCAACGTTTGAGCAGTGATCGGAAATACGCTCCAGATTTATGAGCAGATCGAGGAAATTCACTCCGCTCTCCACAACGCACTCGCCGTTTTTGAGACGTTCGATATGCCGCGCTTTCAGCGTTTCGTTAAGGAAGTCCACCGTTTCCTCCAGCGGCTCGATCTTGAACGCAAGCCCGATATCGTTGTTTTTGACCGTATCCACAGCCATGCCGATTATTTCCTCTACGGCGTCGGAGATAACCCCAAGCTCACGAAGCGCGCTGTCCGAGAAGGTAACGTCAAGGTCGTGAAGCTTTTCCGCGTTTTCGATAAGGTTCATGGCGTAGTCTCCGATACGCTCAAACTCGGAGGTAAGGTGCAGAAGCTCAGTAACACGGCGGTTCTCGTAGTCGGTGAGTATACACTCGGTTATCTTCACAAGGTAGGCGTTGAGCTTGTCTTCCATGCGGTCGAGAGCCTCCTCGTTGTCGTTAAGACGGGCGATAAGCTTTTCGCTGAACTCGCCTCTGCCGAACAGCTTTCGCATTCCCGTAAAGTTCTGCAAAGCCACACGTCCCATTGTTACGACTGCGTTGTTTGCCTGCTGGATAGCAAGAGACGGCGATTTGAGGAAACGCTCGTCCAGCGCGCTGAAGATGATCTCCTCGCCGCCCTGACCGGCTTCCGCGCTTCTTTTGTCCCGTATTGTTATGCAGGCAAGCTTTTCCAGAAGCTTCGTGAAGGGCAGGAAGCAAAGCGTTACAGTCACGTTGAAAAGCGTGTGGAAATTTGCGATACCGCCCATGTCGATGGTTTCGTCCCAGCGGGGGAAGCCGATTGTCGCTTTTATTGCGTAAACCACTATCAGAAACGCCACAGTGCCGATAACATTGAAGTACAGATGGACTACAGCCGCCCGCTTTGCGTTTTTGTTCGCGCCAACGGCGGAAATAAGCGAGGTCACGCAGGAGCCGATGTTCTGTCCCATAATGATGGGGAAAGCCGCGGAAAATTTAAGTATTCCCGTGGATGAAATGGCTTGCAGGATACCCACCGAAGCCGAAGAGCTTTGCAGCAGAGCCGTTACGGCAGCACCCACGATTATTCCCAGAAAAGGATTTGACAGCGCGGAAAAAAGCTTTTTGAAGGCTTCAAGCTCCGCCATGGGAGCGACCGCTCCGCTCATGGTAAGCATACCCGTAAAGAGGATACCAAGTCCCACCAGAGCCTCGCCGATATTCTTTTTCATGTCGCTTTTGGACAGCATATAGATGACAAGTCCCGTCACCGCGATTATCGGCGCAAGGTATGTGGGGGTGAGCAGCTTTAAGGCGAAGCCTACGTTTGCGCTGTTTTCAAGGTCTCCGAGACGCAGTATCTGACCCGTAACGGTAGTACCGATATTCGCGCCCATTATAACGCCGATCGCCGAGGACAGCTTTAATATCCCCGCGTTTACCATGCCGACGATGATTACCGTGGTCGCGCCCGAACTCTGGATAGCGGCGGTAACTGCCGCGCCGAGAGCAACGCTTTTGAAGATGTTGTTGGTAAGTCCCGAAAGTATCTTTTCAAGCTTTCCGCCCGAAATTTTTTCCAGACCGCGGCTGAGCATGAGCATTCCGTAAATGAACAGCGCAACTCCTCCGAACGCCTGAATGGCGATAAGTACGATATCTGCTCCTGACATATTTTCTCTCCTGTTTCTCTTTTCTTTTTCCAATGTTTTTACTTTTTTCTCACAAGTATAATTATAGCATTGCTCCGAAAGAATAAAAGCACATTTTATGACTAATTTTATTTTCTCATTAATATACAAAAATCGACTGATTTTGTGGAAATTTTTATGCGCAGTACCGAAAACCGACGGGCAGTTTTTTATTTTGCGGAAAATGTTTTCGCCGGCTCTTGATTATTGGGGAGTAAATATGGTATAATGTAATGTAACATTTATGATAATTTTGGGAAAGGAAGCCGTTTCGGACGGCAGAAGTGTAAATGAGAAAATGGACGATCGGCGATCCCGACCGAAACGCCGCCCAGACTCTTTCGCGGCAGGGGGGACTGTCCGGAATATGCGCGGAGGTACTGGTCTCCCGCGGGATAGATACAATGGAAAGGGCTGTAAGCTTTTTCAATGCGGACAATGACGAGGACGGCAGCGAAAGGCTTTCCGACCCGTTTCTGATAAAGGATATGCGCGAAGCCGCAGACACCATACTGGCTGCTGTGGACAGCGGCAAAAGCATATGCGTCTACGGCGACTACGACTGCGACGGCATTACCGCAACGGCTTTGCTGTACTCATATATTGAATGTATCGGCGGCGACGTCAGATACTATATCAATGACCGCAGCGAGGGCTACGGGCTTTGCGCGGACGCTCTGAGGCGTCTTGCGGAGGAGGGCACGGAGCTTATCGTCACGGTGGACAACGGCATTTCCGCCGTAAGCGAAGCGGCTCTGGCAAAGGAGCTGGGCATTGAGCTTGTTATCACCGACCACCACCAGCCTGGTGAGATACTTCCCGATGCGGCGGCTGTTGTAGACCCCCACAGAAACGACGACCTTTCTCCGTTCAAGGACTTGTGCGGCTGCGGCGTTGCTCTTAAACTGGTTGCAGCTATGGACGGCGGCAGCTACGATTCCGCGCTGGAGCAGTTCTCCGACCTTGCGGCGATAGCGACTGTTGCGGACATTGTGCCTCTTGCGGGAGAAAACCGCGAGATAGTCCGTCTCGGTCTCAAATATCTTGAAAATACCGAAAACGCAGGCTTGCAGGCTCTTATGGAGGCGGCGTCCGTGAAGCCTCCCGTTACGTCAATGCAGGCGGCGTTTGCAATTGCTCCGAGGATAAACGCTTCGGGACGGTTCGCCTCCGCTTCGGAAGCCGTGGAGCTTCTTTTGTGCGAAGACCCCGATACCGCCGCGGAAATGGCTGCGCGGCTGGGTTCCCTTAACGCCGAGCGAAAAAAGACCGAAGCGGCAATCATGGAGACTATCCGCGGGAGCATTTCGGAAAACCCTCATATACTGAACGAAAGAGTGCTGTTTCTGTACGGCGAGGGCTGGCACCACGGCGTGATAGGCATTGTTGCGGCAAAGCTTGTTGAGCGCTTCGGCAAGCCTGTGTTCATACTTTCCGATGACGGGGACGAAGCCCGCGGCTCGGCAAGGTCGGTTGCGGGATTTTCGGTACACAAAGCTCTCACCGCCTGCTCGGAAGTCCTTACCAAATTCGGCGGACACAGCGGCGCGGGAGGGTTCTCACTTAAAAAAGAAAATATCGGCGCATTCAATAAAGCCTTACAAAAATATGCGGCGGAGGAATTTGCGGTCATGCCGAGACTTGCGCTTCACGCCGACAAGCTGCTCCGTCCCGAGGAGCTTACGGTTGAGGAAATTTCCTCACTGGGTTCACTCGAACCCTGCGGAGAGGGAAATCCAAAACCGCTGTTTGCAATGCTTGGAGCGCGGCTCGACGGAGTTGTCCCCCTTTCGGGCGGGGCGCACACAAAGCTGAAAATTACTTACGGGAACAAAACCGTTTTGGGGCTTATGTTCGGTACGAAAACCGCGGAGTTTCCCTACAGGGCGGGGGATATGCTGGATATTTTAGCGTACCCCGAAATAAATACATACGGCGGTCAGAGCGCGGTAAATCTGCGTATCGAGGACTGCCGCAGAAACGGGATACCCCAGAAAAAATATTTTGCCGCTCTGGACGCTTACGAACGCTACAAGCGGGGCGAGGGCGCGGACAAGGCGTTAGTTCCGAGGATAGTCCCCGACAGGAACGATCTGGCGGCGGTCTGGCGGGCGATACCCGAAGCGGACACCGACATGGACACGGTATTTTTTGAGGTGTATCTGAAAATTCCCGACGGAATGAATTACTGCAAGTTCCGTCTGGCTCTGGATATTTTCGCGGAGACAGGACTTATCGGGACAGACCCCTACAGAGGAACGGTGCGCCGTCTGCACGTTGATAAAAAGGTCAATCTGGACGATTCGGCTTTGCTTGCGGAGCTGAGATCGCTTTGTTCCTGAACAAAACAGCAATAACCTTTCCGGAAGGAGGAGACGCTCAGTGAACAGACAATGGCTGCTTGAAACGGCGGATATACCTATACAGATTAACCTGACAAATAATACTGCGGACAGCCAACGTCTTCTCAAAAACAAAGAGGTCTCGGAGTGGTTTTCGCGGCTTGAAGAGCGTTCGGCGGCGGATAATATCGGCGACATTCACGGAAGCCATGATTACCGAATGGAAAATATACTGGGCAAATGCTGGATACTGGGACTGTCAAAAAATAATGAACAGTTTGCCGAAAAAATGAAATTTATCACGCAGTTTTTAAATCGGCATATTCAGACAGCTCCGTCCGAGGAACTGAGCTTCGGAAAGCTTTATCATTTCCGCGACTGCGAAAAGGTGTTAAGCAGCTTCCTGCCGATGCTTGGATTTCACGACGACCCCGCGATACAGCATATCGTCCGCAGGCGAATTGACATTCTGTATGATTTTACGCGGCAAAAGCGGTATGATATCTATATTGACGGTTCAAAGCTGAAAGGCGTAAAAAAGGAATGGCAACCGTATATTATAGACCCCGAGCTGTACTCCGACGGACATATTGCCCTGCCCGATATGCACGATTTTCTGCTGTTTGCGGGAATGTACCCTTATCTTTCCGACGATGACAATAACAAGGTCGAAGCAATTGCAGAGTGGCTTTTTGATAAGGACTACGAAAAAATTATTCGCCGGTACGGATATTTCTACGTTCCGGGCGGCTCGTACAGTACAAAGGCTGTTATTTTCAAGCTTCACCTGCCCGACGTTGTGGGCGCGGCTGATAAGGGAGACATTGTTCCTTTGGTTTTTACGGTATTCGTTCTTTCCCATTTCAAAGCCGCAAGAAAATCGGAATGGTTTTCACTTGCTTTGCAGTACCTTGACCAATATAAAAATGAGAATGGACGCTATAAATTCCCGACCCGTATGATAACCGAAAAAGCCGACAGCTACGTCATATTCGGCGGGCATATGAATGTGGGCGAAAACAAAAGGTCAAAGCTGTACAGCGAGATAATCTCAACCTACTGGATGGAAAGAATACACTGTAATATGACCCCTGTGGAATAAACACACCGAGACGGTATTCAAACCGAAAACAAAACTAAAGAAAGAAGCGGAAAAACTATGCTGAACAAGTCCGAGCCGTTCTACACGATAGACGCGCTGATACAGAAAATACTCGACGACGAAAAACAGTACGATCTGAGTAAAATTATTTCCGCATACGAATTTGCCGCAAAAGCTCACGCAAACCAGTTCCGCTCTTCGGGAGAGCCTTACATCACCCACCCGCTGGCGGTATCGTTTATCCTGCTGGAGCTTGGCATGGACACCGACACCATCTGCGCCGCAATGCTCCACGACGTTGTGGAGGATACCGACGTTACCCTTGAAGAGGTCAAAAAACGCTTCGGTCAGGACGTTGCCATGCTTGTGGACGGCGTTACAAAGCTGGGCAAGATACCCCTGTTCACAAAGGAGGAGCAGCAGGCGGAGAACGTGCGTAAGATACTCCTTGCAATGTCTCAGGACATTCGTGTAATAATAATAAAGCTCTGCGACCGTCTGCACAATATGAGGACGCTGCATTACCGTCCCGCACACAAGCAGAGGAACACCGCACTGGAGACCATGAACATCTACGCGCCAATCGCTCACAGGCTTGGTATGCGTACCATAAAGGACGAGATCGAGGACCTTGCGTTCCGCTACCTTGACCCCTACGCTTACGGCGAGATCGAGCAGATGCTACGTATCAGAAGCGACGAGCGGGAGGCGTTTATCCAGTCCATAAAAGAACAAATTGTAGAACGTTTCAGGGAGGGGACTTTTCAGCGTCCGCCGCAGATAGACGGGCGCGTCAAGTCCGTCTACGGAATATACAAAAAGGCGTTTTTGCAGGGCAAGAGCATTGACCAGATATACGACAAATACGCGGTGAGAATTATCGTGGATACCGTAAACGAGTGCTACAACTCGCTTGGTCTGATACACGATATGTTCACGCCTATCCCAAACCGCTTCAAGGACTATATCGCTACGCCGAAATCAAATATGTACCAGTCCCTGCACACCACCGTTATCGGCAAGGAGGGTCTGCCATTTGAGGTTCAGATAAGGACTTGGGATATGCACCATACCGCCGAGTACGGTATCGCCGCTCACTGGAAGTATAAGGAGGGCATAAGCGGCAAGGATAAGCTTGAAAACAGGCTTGCATGGATACGTCAGATAATCGAGGCTCAGCAGGACGCCGATGATGTGGAGGAGATCGTCCGCACCATAAAAAGCGACCTTGCTCCCGAAGAGACCTTTGCCTTCACGCCAAAGGGAGATATGATAACCCTGCCAAGCGGCGCAAATATCATTGACTTTGCCTACGCTATCCACACCGAAGTCGGCAACAAGATGAAAGGCGCAAAGGTGGACGGCAAGCTGGTCTCGCTGGACTATCAGCTTTCCACGGGTGAGATAGTAGAGATACTCACCTCGAAAGACCCAGACCACGGTCCAAACAGGGCTTGGCTGGACATATGCAAGACCAACGAAGCGAAGTCCAAAATACGCTCATGGTTCAAAAAGGAGCGCCGCGAGGAGAACATTATCAAGGGCAAAGAGGAGCTTGAAAAGGAGTTCAAGCGTAACTTCATACGCGTGCCCGAGGAGGATATGCAGTCATTCCTTGCGGACGACATGAAGCGGCACAACTGCTCCACGCTGGATAATTTCTATGCGGCAATAGGCTACGGAGGCGTGATTTTGTCCCGCATGACACAGCGGCTCAAGGACAGGTACGAGAAGCTTTACGGCGGTGCGGAGGAACCCGAGATCAAGACCTACACGCCGAGAAAAAGCTCCACAGGCGTTGTGGTGGACGGCGAGGAAAACGTGCTTGTCAAGTTCTCCAAATGCTGCAATCCCGTTCCGGGAGACGAAATCGTCGGCTTTGTTACCCGCGGACACGGCGTTTCGGTACACAATAAAAGTTGTGTGAACTATCTTAACGCCATGGATACGGGAGCCGACCCCGAACGGTGGATTGAAGTCCACTGGGCGGAAAATACCATTCATAACAGCGCGCCCGTCTACAAGGTAACGCTTGATATCGCCGCAAGCGAGAATATCCTGATACTTGCGGAGATATCCAAAACTCTTGCGGAAATGCACATTCCTGTTTCGGAGCTTTCCGTAAAGGAGCTGAAAAACGGCAATAGCAGTATTTTTGTTACCATAAGCACAGCGGGAGTTTCACAGCTTAATAATATCATTGCCAGAATAAAGAAGATACCCGACGTTATCAGCGTGGACAGAACGGTCAGGTAAATTCAGAAAGTTATATACAAACAGTATATTAGTTTGGCTTTATTACAATTCTGCCAAATCGGGAGAATTACATTGTATACTAATAGTATATAAAATTGTGATTATTACAATTTCAGCTAACAACGAGAAAGATTTATTTATACAAGGAGTATTTTAAATGAAAATTATTA
Source organism: Oscillospiraceae bacterium (assembly GCA_029067895.1). Lineage (GTDB taxonomy): Bacteria > Bacillota > Clostridia > Oscillospirales > Ruminococcaceae > RGIG8773. Next base: position 21,426 of record JAIEDQ010000164.1, read on the forward strand.
CAATTCCGCCGCAGGGCATATTTGCGGTGAACTGCTATCTGGTGATATCCGAAGCGGGGAACGCCGCTTTGATAGACGCTCCCGAGGGTGCGGAAAGGATACTTGCCGCAGCTGAGAAAAACGGCGCGAAGATCAAAAAGATTTTGCTTACCCACGGTCACTGCGACCACATAGAATCTCTTGCCGAGATCGCGGAGAGGACTGGCGCGGAGGTCTATATCCACGAGCTTGACGCGGGAAAGCTTACCGACAGCTACACCAATCTGACCGAATTTTTCGCGGGATATCAGGAAAGCGTAACTCCCTACAGCGGTGCGACCTGTCTTTCCGACGGCGATACCGTGAAGCTTGACGAGCTGACCTTTACAGTCCTGCACACTCCGGGACACACAAGCGGAAGCGTCTGCTATGTGATCGACGACGTGATTTTCAGCGGGGATACCCTGTTCAAAAATTCCATCGGCAGGACGGATATGCCCGACGGAAATCAGATAGCCCTGTTTGACAGTCTTAAGCTTTTAGAAGATTACCGCGGAGAGCATGAAGACTACAAGCTGCTGTCGGGACACGGCGCGGAGTCCACTCTCAAACGTGAGCGGAACAGCAATCCGTTTCTGAACGGCAATATGTTTGATTATTGAAAGTAAGTTTAAAAATCTTCGATTTTTAAACTGCGAGTTTTGTTTTCCTCACTGTCGTGAGGAATTTTGCTGACGCAAAACCACAAAACGTCGAAAAAGGAAGATATTAATGACAGTCTGTTATTTCGGAAACAGTTTTAAATATGAAACGGAAGCGGTTCTGAAGCTGTTCCTGCCAATCGTTACGTTTGATTTTCTTTTTGAGGAGTACCCCGACAGCGGAGATTTCTGCATTATCAGGCGCGAACCGAACAGTGACGGCTATACTCTGTCCGTGACGGTAAGTCTTGACAACGTTAATGAAAGCCGTGAAGAAACCCGCAGCGGAGATTTTTCCGACAAAGAGGACGAAGCCGCGCTGTGCAAAATGCTTTACCTTATAATGCAGAAGCTTAAAGGCGTTACGCCTGCGTGGGGACTGCTGACGGGAATACGTCCCGTAAAAAAGGTCAATGAGCTTCTTGACCGCGGACTTGACAAAGCGGAAATTTTCTCGGCTCTGAAAGAAAAATATTTTGTTTCCGACGAAAAGCTGGAGCTTGCCTACAGCACCGCCGTGACACAGGCTGACGCTCTGGCGGCTCTGGACAAGCGGTCTTATTCCTTATATGTGTCGATACCGTTCTGTCCGTCGCGGTGCAGCTACTGCTCGTTTGTAAGTCATTCCATTGAATCCGCGGGAGCAAAAAAGCTTCTTCCCGACTATGTTAAGAAGCTTTGCGAGGAGATCGCTCAAACCGCGGAAATAGCGCGGGAACTGGGTCTGCGGCTTGATACAATTTACATTGGCGGGGGAACTCCCACCGCTCTTTCCGCGGAGCAGCTTGAAGCTGTGATGTCCGCGGTGAAAAAAAACTTTGACATTTCAAAAATACGTGAATATACTGTAGAAGCAGGACGTTCCGATACGATTACCGAAAAAAAGCTTGAAATTATCCGCGATTTCGGAGCGACGAGAATTTCGGTAAATCCCCAGACAATGAACGACGCCGTGCTTGAAGCCATAGGCAGGCGGCATACCGCAAAGGACGTTGTTTCCGCCTTTGAAGCAGCTCGCAGGCTGGGCTTCGGCAACATAAACATGGACGTTATCGCGGGACTTCCCACCGATACGCCCGAAAGCTTTTTGCAGACTATCGAAACGCTCTGCGGACTTGATCCCGAAAGCATAACCATTCATACTCTGACGGTAAAGCGTTCCTCGAAGCTTTTTTCCGAGGAGGAACGCCGCGTTGACGGCAGGGTCAGCGAAATGGTACTGACGGGTCAGACCGTTCTGCTTGAAAAGGGGTATCTCCCCTACTACCTCTATCGGCAGAAAAATACGGTGGATAATCTTGAAAACGTTGGCTTCGCCAAGGCGGGATACGAGTGCCTCTACAACATTTACATAATGGAGGAGGCGCAGACTATTCTCGCCGTGGGAGCGGGCGGTTCCACAAAGCTTGTGAACACCGGAACGGGAAAGATCGAAAGGCTGTTCAACTACAAATTTCCCTATGAATATATTTCGAGATATGATAAGATGATCACGAAAAAGGACAGGATAGCTGAATTTTTCAAAAATATTTGAATTAAAAATATCGGGAAAGGAACGGTCGCAAAAATGAACGATGAATTTTTAAAGCTTGCCGAAAAGCGTTACTCCGTGAGAAAATTTACGGATAAGCATTTGGAGCAGGAAAAAATTGATAAGATACTAAAGGCGGGAATGCTTGCTCCCACGGGGTGCAATAATCAGCCACAGCGTATTCTTGTTATCAACAGCGATGACAGTATCCAAAGGCTCAGAAAGTGTACGAAATGTCATTTTGACGCGCCAACGGCAATGCTTGTATGCTACAACAAAAATGAGTGCTGGACGCGCAAATACGATGGAAAGACCTGCGGAGTAGCGGACGCCTGCATTGTCACCACTCACATGATGCTTGAAGCGGAGGAGCTTGGCATAGGCACGACTTGGGTAATGCACTTCATTCCCGAAGCTGTGCGGTGTGAATTTGAAATTCCCGATAACATTGAGCCTGTTGCGCTGCTGGTGATGGGTTATCCCGCAGAGGACGCGGAGCCGTCGCCGCTGCACACGGAGTTCAGACCTATGGAGGAATTGGTGGTTTACGATAAATTCTGAAACTAATTATAGGCAAAAGGGGCGAATGCAAATTTGTCCATACAAATAAAATTTTACAGGAGGAAACTATTATGAGCTTTAATTTTGACGATCTGGTATCGGGTGCAAAGGACGTTTTCGACAAGGCGGCGGCTAAGGCGGGAGAGGCTATCGACTACTCCAAGACCCAGATAGACCGCGGTCAGCTTCGCGGAAAGATCAAGGAGAAATACTGCGAGCTGGGAAAAGTTTGCTACAATATGCACGAGTGCGGCGACGACAAAACCGGCGAAATGAAAAAGCTTATCGGCGAGATCAAGGAGCTTATGGGCAAGCTTGAGGAAGCGGACGTTTCCGTTAACGCAAGAAAGTCCAAGGAATGCCGTTTCTGCGGTACGGCAAACGACGCGGTAAGCACGTTCTGCACCAAGTGCGGAGAAAAGCTCTGAGATACGGAAAATGAAGAAAAACGAAATTTTCACCATTGAAATAACAGGCATGACAGCCGAGGGAAACGGCGTGGGGCGTACCGGGGACGGCATGGCGGTATTTGTACCGCTTACCGCCGTCGGGGACGTGATATCCTGCAAGATCGTCAAGGTGACGAAAAGCTTCGCCTACGGCATTATCGACAGGATAATCACCCCCTCTTCCGACCGCGCGGAAAGCGGCTGTCCCGTGTCTGCAAAGTGCGGCGGCTGCACGTTCCGCCATATGAGCTATTCCGCCGAGCTTTCCGTTAAGGACAAGCTTGTGCGGGACGCTTTTTTGCGCCTCGGCGGCTTTGACAATATTCCCTTTGAGGAAATCTGCGGAGGCGACGAGGACTTCTACCGCAACAAGGCGCAGTATCCCGTTGCCGAACAGGACGGCAGGCTTATCTGCGGTTTTTACTCCAAGCGCAGCCACAGGGTCGTGCCTTTTACGGACTGCCGTTTGCAGCCGAAAATTTTCGGCGATATTACGGAGGAATGCTTGGGTCTTGCAAACGGGAAAAAAATACCCGCCTATAATGAAGAGAGCGGCAGCGGCGTACTCCGTCACATTTACATAAGGCGGGGCTTTCATTCGGGGGAAATCATGGTCTGCTTTGTTGTGAAAAACAAGAGCAGGCAGGGAGATTTTTCGGACATTGCAAAAAAGCTTTCGGACAGGTTTGCGGACGTGAAAAGCGTTGTAATGAACGTTAATCCGAAAAACACCAACGTTATTATGGGTACCGAAAATA
>JAIEDQ010000165.1 GCA_029067895.1 Oscillospiraceae bacterium
GTCTGGAGTTGTGTTATGGTTTCTATTAAGGACATCGCTTCCGCCTGCGGCGTTTCAATCGCGACGGTCAGCAAGGCCCTGAACGACCATAAAGACGTCAGCGAGTCAACAAAAACGATGATTCGGGAAACCGCTAAAAAGCTTGGCTATCTTCCAAATTCCCAGGCGAGGGCGCTTAAAACCAACCGTACATACAATCTCGGAGTCCTTTTTGCTGAACGCGCTCAGAGCGGTATTACCCACAGTCATTTCGCAGCCGTGCTCAACGGCTTTAAGAATGAAGCGGAAGCAAACGGATACGATATTACTTTTATCAGCCGTCAGATCGGCGGTACAAGAATGACATATTACGAACACTGCGTATGCAGGAACGTAGACGGCGTTGCAATTGTCTGCGCCGATGATTTCGAGGACGCGGAGGTCACGGAGCTGCTCGAAAGCTCTGTACCGACGGTCACGATAGACTATGAAAGCCCCAACTGTCCCGCGGTGCTTTCAAACAACGAATTCGGCATGAGATCCCTTGTGGAGTATGCCTATTCGATGGGACACAGAAAAATTGCGTATATTTACGGCGAAACTTCAAGAGTTACCTCTATCAGGCTGGAAAGCTACAGGGATACCTTGGAACGCCTGAATATAAATGTCAGAGACGATTATCTGATGCAGGGAAGATACCACGACCCTGCGTCTGCGGAAAAGCTTGCGGAAAAGCTTGTCCTGCTTGACGACCCGCCGACCTGCATTATTATGCCGGACGATTTTTCGGCGGTAGGCGCGCTGACTGCGTTTGAAAAGCTGGGCAAATGCGTTCCCGATGACATTTCCGTAATGGGGTACGACGGCATAATTCTTTCCTCGTTTCTCAGTCCGAAGCTTACGACTTTCAGACAGGATACGGACAGGATAGGAGCAGCTGCCGCCTCACAGCTTATCGCACTGATCAAAAAGGAGATTCCCGCCGATGCGCCTGCAGTGATGATCGACGGTTGTCTTAGAGAGGGGTCATCGGTCGGAAAAATCCGGCGGTGACGAAACCAAGTTATTATATTATTTATAATATAATATATTTTTAAGGAGGAAAATGAAATGAAGAATTTCAAGAAAAACATCGCTCTTCTTGCAGCTCTTGCATGTGCTGGAACCATGCTCGCAGGCTGTAACAGCGGTAACACAGACAGCGGCTCAAACGACGCTGGCAACGACACACCTGCTGCTGCAGACAACGGTGACAGCGGCGCAGCACCTGCTGCTGACGGCGGAAGCACAGACAACACTGACGGCACTAAGCTGACAGTTCTCTGCTGGAACACAGACGATATCAATCCTATGATCGAAAACTTCTGTGCTAACACAGACCACACTGCTGACGAGTTCAACATCCAGAACTTCGGCTGCGGCGGCGGCGAGGCTGCTGAGAACTATGACAACTACCTCAGCGATGCAAGCAACGACGCTGACATCATGTTCGTAGAGGCTGACTGGGCTCTGAAGTACATCAATGATGACAGCGCTGACAAGGGTACAAAGGCTCTTACAGACATCGGCTTCTCTGACGGCGACTACGGCGATCTTTACGGCTACACAGTTGAGATCGGTAAGTCCACAAGCGGCGTTCAGAAGGGTCTTTCCTGGCAGGCTGCTGCAGGCGGATTCTGCTACAGAACAGACCTCGCTGAGACATACCTCGGCGTTAAGTCTCCCGATGAGATGCAGGCTCTCGTTTCCGACTGGGATAAGTTCCTCGATACAGCTAAGAAGGTTAGCGAGGCTTCCAACGGTGAGACAGCTCTTGCAACAACAATGGGCGGTATATGGCAGGTATTCTCCGCAGGCAGAAGCACTCCTTGGGTTGTTAACGGCAAGCTCCAGATCGATGACAGCGCTAAGAGCTACATTGATTTTGCTAAGAGCATGTACGACAACGGCTATGTTATGAAGGATCTCGATCAGTGGAGCACCGACTGGTACGGAGCTGGTCAGACCGACAAGACAATGGGTTACTTCGTATCCACATGGGGCTTCGGAGACGCTATCCTTTCTCAGGCTGCTGGCGGCGAAGGCGGCGCAACCTACGGCAAGTGGAACGTTGTAGTTGGTCCTCAGCCTTTCTACTGGGGCGGTACTTGGATGACTGTTGCTAACAGATCCAACAACGACGATCTCATTAAGGAATTCATGACATACTTCACAACTGACGCTGCAGGCGCAGAGAACTACGCTCGTGCTAAGGGTGAGTATGTTTCCAACCAGAAGGCTATGGAAGCTGTTCTTAATGACGCAAGCTACGAGGGCATCGGCGTTCTCGGCGGACAGAACCACTTCGCAGTTCTGAACACAGTTGCTGATGGCATCAACATGGCTGGCGGTATCACAGAGTACGACGCTACTATCAAGAATTCGTTCAATAACGCTGTAACAGAATACTGCAGAGGCACATACGATTCTGTTGACGCTACAATTGATGCATTCATCGATAACGTAGCAGGTTCTCTTCCTAACCTCGATTACTCTGACTTTGATTAATTGAGAGTTAACACTGAAATTGCTTTTATGTCCGTGGGGCAGGCTGATGCCTGCCCCATAGATGTAAATATGCGCTACAATTTATTTTGAGGAGAGAATTTTTATGGCAAATACTTCAAGCAAAAGAGTTCGCTCTATAAGTTATGCAAAGTACGGATATTTATTTATTCTTCCGTTTTTTGTGATATATTGCGTTTTTCAGATATATCCTTTGGTAAACACATTTTATTTAAGTACACAAAGCAACGGCTCTACTCAGACGGAATTTGTCGGTCTTGACAACTTTGAGGCTTTGCTGGTAGGCGAAAACGGAACGGTTTCATATGGTGAAAACGCCGGCAACAAGGGCGGACGTGCTTGGAAAGCGGCTAACGGCGATTTTACTCGTGTTATGGGCAATACCATTATCCTCTGGGTTGGTAACTTTATTCCGCAGATACTTATTTCACTTGTTCTTGCCGCATGGTTTACAAATTCTCTCCTGAAGATAAAGGGTAAAAGCGTTTATAAGATACTGATGTATCTGCCGAACATTATTACAGCCGCCTCTTCAGCAGCGCTTTTTGTAATGCTGTTTTCGGGCACAGAGCTCGGCGCTATCAATAACCTTCTTTTGAAAATGAAGCTGATCGACAGTCCTATTCCCTTTGTAACAGGTGTAAGTCAGTCCAGAGTTATGATCATGATCATTCAGACCTGGATGTGGTACGGAAATACTACTATCATGCTTATGTCCGGTATTATGGGTATCAACGGCTCACTTTTCGAGGCTGCAAGCATTGACGGCGCTACAATGACCCAGCAGTTCTTCAGAATCACACTCCCGCTTCTCAGACCTATCATGCTCTACACGGTAGTTACATCAATGATCGGTGGTCTCCAGATGTTCGATATGCCTTACCTCTATAAGAGCGGTACGGTTGTTACAAGACACGTTGAAACGGTTGCGGTTTACATCTATAACCACTTCCATAGTGCGGTAAGCCCGAACTACGGTTATTCAGCGGCTGCTTCGGTTCTGCTGTTTATTCTGACCGGTATCCTTGGTGCATTTGCTTTTGCAATGAACAGGGACAAGGATCAGAAGCATCAGAAACGCAGAAAGCAAAACAAATTGCTGTAATTAAGGGAGGTTTACGATCATGAGTGTTTCTATGTCAAAAGAAAAAGCAGCAAAAACCGGTTCCCTTAGAGCCAAGGATATTATCATTACAGTGGTTATACTTCTGATATGCGTTCTGAGCATTCTGCCGCTCTACATACTCGTTGTGAACTCCACCAGAAGCAGCGGAGATATCACAGGCAGCGGTGTTTCGCTTATTCCGGGTCTGAACCTTTTCAAAAATATCGCTACCCTCCAGGATTGGACAGCTACCGGCAAGGTTGAGTACAATGCGCTGGTAGGTTATGTTAACAGTGGTATCATTGCGCTGTCCACAACGTTCTTAACGGTTCTGTTCTCCGCTATGACCGCGTACGGTATCGTTGTTTACGATTTCAGACTCAAGAATGCGTCCTATACTTTCATTCTCGCCGTAATGATGATTCCTGTTCAGGTAACATCAGTTGGTTTCTATCAGTTTATGGCAAAAATCGGTCTGACCGACTCTTACCTCCCGCTGATACTTCCTGCTGTTGCGGCTCCTGCAATAGTTTTCTTCATGCGTCAGTCGATGAAATCATCGTTTCCGCTTGAAATCGTTGAAGCTGCCAGAATTGACGGCTGCGGCGAGTACAGAACGTTCTTTACGATCGCAGTTCCCATGATGAAGCCCGCGATCGCGGTACAGGCAATATTTGCGTTCGTTTCAAACTGGAACTACTACTATATGCCGTCCATGATTCTGATTTCCAGAAACAGTAAGCAGATGACGCTTCCTATGATGGTAAATACAATTCTTTCCAACGATAAGCTGGCTGACTTCGGTGCAAAATATGCCGCTATCATGCTCTCTATCGTTCCTGTAGTAATTGTTTACCTGATTTTCTCGAAATTTATCGTTGAGGGTGTTGCTCTCGGCGGTGTTAAGGAATAATTATTTCCGATTAAAAAGCTGTACGGCTTAGGCTGTACAGCTTTTTTTGTGTAAAAATAAGCGCGGCATATCCTAACGGACAGCCGCGTTTTTTTATTGTTTTTGTTCCTCGTATTTGTGCTTTGTTGCCATTCCGCCGCGGATATGACGTTCCTGCTTGTTTATTTCCAAAATTTCTTTAACGGCAGGGTACATCTGCGGACATATGACGGGGAGCTTTTCTGTTATGTCTTTATGTATGGTTGTCGCAAATTAGAAATTGTTCATCAATACCTATTTCCCCGAAAATATTAAGGAAAATGTCAATTTGTCCAGATTTGTCAACTTCAATTTTGTTTATGATTTTGTTCATGGCCGAGTGTGTCATGGAGGATATGTCAG
>JAIEDQ010000166.1 GCA_029067895.1 Oscillospiraceae bacterium
CGATCAGTATTGATAAAAAAGTATTCATAAAACCTCGCTTAAAAATTCATTTCGTTATAGACAAAATTTCTGGCAGCAATTTCGGCTCTTTTGATGTCCTCATAGGTTTCGGAGGGCATTTCGGGCAGACTGTCAAGGGATTTCCTTACCAGCTCCCCGATCCTCAGAAACGGTATCTCTCTGTTCAGGAACAACGTCACTGCTTCCTCATTTACAGCGTTCACAATGCAGGGATACGCGCCCCCGCGGTTTATAGCCTCAATACAGCCGCTGAGACAGTCAAACGTCTCGAAATCAGGTTTGAAGAAAGTAAGCGTTCCGTAATCTGTAAAGGACAGCGACTTTACATCACATTCCTCACGCTGCGGATACAAAAGCGCATACTGGATAGGAATTTTCATGTCCGGAACACCCATTTGAGCTATGACCGAGAAGTCCTTGAACTCCACCGCCGAGTGAATCACGCTTTCACGGTTCACAACTATTTCAATATTTCGCGGACTTACACCGAAAAGCCATTTGGCTTCAATAAATTCCAGACCCTTGTTCATAAGCGTTGCGGAGTCAATCGTGATCTTGTTTCCCATAGACCAGTTTGGGTGATTAAGCGCCTGTTCGACTGTAACGTCCGTAAGCTCGGATTTCCTCATGCCGAAAAAAGGTCCGCCCGAAGCTGTAAGGATTATCTTGTTTACCTGCTTAGGATCGTTTCCCTGCAAGCACTGAAAAATCGCCGAATGCTCGCTGTCTATAGGGTATATCTTTACGCCCCTTTTTTTCGCCTCGGACATAACAATATGTCCGCCCGCAACAAGGGTCTCCTTGTTGGCAAGAGCAACGTCTATGCCGTTTTCAATCGCCGTAAGCGTAGGCAGCAGACCAACCATTCCCACAACTGAATTGACAAACAAATCTGCGCTCTTGTCCGCCGCAATCTCGCACAAGCCCTCCATTCCGCACAGGACTTTTATACCCGTGTCGGCAAGCCGTTCCCGCATTTCAATGTAAAGGTCGTCTCTGTAAATGCAGACCCGTTCGGGAGAAAACTCCCTCGCCTGACTTTCCAATAAAGCCGTATTTCCGTATGCCGCCAAAGCCTTTACAGTAATATTATGCTTGCGGCAGACGTCTAATGTCTGCTTTCCGATAGACCCCGTAGAACCGATCAATGTAATAGTTTTCACCGCAAAAAATTCCTTTCAAAAACACATAACAGGCGTACAAATTATTTTGTACGCCCGATCTGTCCGAATTTTTATCTGAATAAGGTAACGTGGCTCAGCATGAACATCATAAACGGCGCAACGAAAAGTACGCTGTCAAATCTGTCCATAAGCCCTCCGTGACCCGGCATGATGTTGCCGAAATCCTTTATGCCAAACTGCCGCTTTACAAGCGAAGCTGAAAGATCTCCCACAATGCCGAGCACGCCGCAGATAAATCCCATAAGCACAAGATACAGATAGTTTACCTCAAATGGTATCCCACGATACCCCATCACCATGCGATAGAAAAACGCGTAAACGGCAAAAACCAATCCGACCGTCAGCACTCCTCCAACCGCGCCCTCAACAGTCTTTTTTGGGGAAATCTCGGGGCAAAGCTTGTGCTTACCGAAAAATGTTCCCACAAAGTACGCTCCCGAATCGCCAAGCCATGCTCCCGCAAGACACAGAATAACATAGCATACACCGTGAATCTTGTCCAGATTTTTAAGCGAAACGATACAGCACATAGACAGCGTGGTAAGAAGCGTTACCGCCAGCATACAGCATATCTTCTCAAAAGTAATGGTTTTGTGCTCCGCAATGTACCCGATAAATACCAGAAAAATGCACAGCGTAGAAACAATGTACTTTATTTCCATGCCCTCAATTTCCAAAAGGAACGGCATTACTGCCGCAAAAGCAAAACACACAACACTGTGGAATTTGTGCTGAATACACTTACAGGCGGACAACAGCTCATACAGCATAACAACTGCGATCGCAGCAACGGTAAGGTTAAAAACAGGGGTCGCCGACAAAAACAGCACGCCTATCGCTATAGCTATTCCGACCACAGCTGTAATAATTCGGGTAACCATTGTTCCTATCAATCCTTTTCCGTTAAATTTGCTTATGTATGTACGCTGTCAGCCGTCATATTCCTCCGAAGCGTCTTTTCCTTGATGCAAAATCCTCAAGAGCCTTGTCAAGCTCTTTCGGAGTAAAATCGGGCCACAGCACGTCCGTAAAGTAAAATTCCGCGTAGGCAGATTGCCAGATCAAAAAGTTCGACAGCCTTTTCTCTCCGCTCGGACGTATGATCAGGTCTGCGTCGGGAATACCCCTGGTGTAAAGAAGTCCCGAGATCAAGGCTTCGTCAACGTCGGTATGCCTGATCTCCTTGTTTTCGACCATAGCGGCGATCTGTCTTGCCGCATGAACGATATCGTCCCGCCCGCCGTAGTTCATTGCAAGCATGAGCGTCATTTCATCAAAATCACGGGAATCCCTCTCCAGCTCCGACATTTTATCCGCCATTTCCTTTCCGAAAGCGGATTTGTCCCCTAAAAAGATAAGCCGCGTGTTTTCCTCGGCATACTCCCCTACCTCGTCGATGTACTCGCCAAAAAGCTTCATAAGCTCGTCTATCTCGTCCTTGGGTCTGCTCCAGTTTTCGGTGGAAAACGCGTAAAACGTAACGTACTTAATGCCTATCTTTTTGCAGTAACGGGCTATTTTTCTGAATGCAGATGCGCCCTCGCGGTGTCCGAACTTTCTCGGCAGACCGCGTTTCTGCGCCCATCTGCCGTTGCCGTCCATAATGAAGCCGATATGGACCGGCAGATTTTCTTTATTGACCGTACTCAATCCGTTCTCCCGTCAGATAGACATGATTTCTTTTTCTTTTTCCGCAACAGTCGAATCAACATTGTCGCAGAACTTGTCGGTAAGCTTCTGGATATCCTTTTCGAGACCTTTCATATCGTCCTCGGTGATCTCGCTGTTCTTTTTCATTGTCTTGAACTTTTCGAGAGTATCGCGTCTTACATTTCTGAGAGTTACCTTAGCTTCCTCTCCGAACTTCTTGATCTGCTTTACAAGTTCCTTGCGGCGATCTTCGGTAGGCTGAGGGAAAGCCAGTCTGAGCGCTTTGCCGTCGTTTGTGGGGGTGATGCCTATATCAGAATTTATAATAGCCTTTTCGATAGCTTTAAGCTGAGAAGCGTCCCAGGGCTGAATAAGAAGATTTCTCGCCTCAACAACGGAAATAGCCGCCATCTGCTGAACGGGAGTGGGAGTTCCGTAATAGTCCACCAGCACCTTGTCCAGAACAGCGGGGTTAGCCCGTCCCGCTCTTATTGTTGAAAACTCGTGTTCGAGACTCTTAATGCATTTTTCCATTTTGCCTTCCGCGTTTTTGATCTGTTCGTTCATATAAATTCTCCTCTTCCCGACAGTAAGATTTTTTGCGTAATACGTCCCTGCCGCAGACAGTATCCGCTTAATTAGATTTTAACGGTCAATTACAAGCGTGCCCACACTCTTGCCAACACACGCGTCGTAGATGTTATCGGGGCGTTTAAGGTTAAACACCAGAATAGGAATATTGTTGTCCTTGCACATTGAAGCGGCTGTGCTGTCCATGACCGCAAGATTTCTTACCAGAATGTCGTTGAAGCTGAGTTCGTCAAATTTTACCGCATCGTCGTACTTGTTGGGGTCTTTGTCGTAAACGCCGTCAACCATAGTAGCTTTCAGGACGATATCCGCTTCGATCTCGGCGGCTCTCAGGGTAGAAGCCGTATCCGTAGAAAAGAACGGGTTTCCCGTACCACAGCCGAAAATTACCACTCTGCCCTTTTCCATGTGCCGAACAGCTTTGTTTCTAATGTAAGGCTCTGCGACCTGATGCATTGCAATAGCGGTTTGAACTCTTACGTCCACGCCGAGGGATTCAAGCACGTCCGCAACCGCAAGAGCGTTCATTGTGGTAGCAAGCATACCTATGTGGTCAGCGCGAGTTCTGTCCATCGCGCCGCTGGAGCGTCCGCGCCAGAAGTTTCCGCCGCCCACAACAATACCGATCTGAACGCCTATATCGGCGCATTTCTTAATGCTTTCGCAGATTTTGGAAATAATCGAATAATCAAGTCCAATTTTCTTTTCCCCTGCGAGAGCCTCTCCGCTGAGCTTAAGGAGGACACGTTTGTATTTAGGCTGTGCAATATTTTCGGACATAAACGCCAACCGCCCTTTCATCTTACAATATAGTATCTAATTTATTTTACACCAATTTCAGCCATATGTAAAGAGAAAACGGAAAAAATTCACAAAAAAATTTACAGAACATATGTAACAAAGGACCCCAAAATTGAACCGTCCTGCATTTTCACGGGAGCTATCCCAAATTTGTTTTTCCTCCACAGCGCATGGGACGCGGAATTATTTATGTCGCAGTACGCCCTGACTTGATATGTGCCGTTGTTTCTTTCGATTTTCAGTATTTCCTGCACCAACAGCGTTGCCGCGCCTTTTCTTTGGTACTCTTCAAAAACCTCTATCAGGTTTATAAAAGCCTCTCTTCCCGACACGGGAGCGGGAATATCTCTCGAAAACACCGCCGCAAAGCCTGCGACCGCTCCGTTTTCCTCAGCAACGACAAAATATCCGCCGTCGGAAAAATACCCCTCTGCCTGCGGACGTTTGCCGATAATTTCAGCTTTGTCCGCTTTTGTTCCCATGCGTACCGTCATCTGCGCCGCTCTCCTTTATTCCTGGATTTTCGAGTATATCTCGCTTTTCTTATAGCCCGTGACCTTGGCGGCTTCCTTGCAGGCGTCCACGGCTCTCATGCCGCCGTCGATAAGCCGACGCGCCTCGTTCACAGCGTCCTCCAGAGTAAGCCCCTCAAAAGCTTTTTCCTCGGAGCAACCCTCCACAACAAGGACGTACTCCCCCTTGGGATTTTTTTCGCTGTAGTATTCTATCGCTCCCGATATCGTTGTGCGAATGACTTCCTCATAAACCTTGGTAAGCTCCCGACAGAGCGAGATTTTTCTGTCCCCGAAATACTCCAGCATATCCTCCAAAGTGTTCACAAGCTTGTGTGGAGCTTCGTAGAAAATCAGTGTGCGAGTGTCGCTTGCCACAGACTGAAGATGTGCGTACCGCTGCTTTTTCGTAACCGAGAGAAATCCCTCAAAGCTGAAGCGTGAAGTGGAAAGTCCGCTGACAGCCACAGCGGAAGCCATTGCTGTAGGTCCGGGAACAACGGTCACGTTTATCCCGCTTTCAATGCACCGCTTTACCAAGTCCTCTCCGGGGTCGGAAATGCATGGCATACCCGCGTCAGAAACCACCGCACAGCTTTCCCCCGCCACTATACGGCTGACAATGCTTTCGGACACCTGCCTTGCCGAATGCTCGTGATAGCTGACCAGCGGCTTTTTTATGCTGTAATGGTTCAGAAGCTTTACCGTAACACGCGTGTCCTCCGCGCATATAAAATCCACGGTTTTAAGGGTTTCTACCGCGCGATAGGTAATGTCTCCCAGATTTCCGATAGGAGTTCCCACAACAAAAAGCTGTCCGAAATTTTCAGACATATAATCAATCCTTTTCTTTCAGGTAATCGTTTGTCTTCCCGCCACCGTAAATACTGAGCAGCTCCTCGGAAAATCCCTCCGCGCCGTTTATATAGAGCTGGGGCAGGACTTTCATAAACGGCTTTCCGCCCTTTCTGCCCTCGATAAGAAAAAGCCAAGGCGCAGACTGCGGGTCTTTGCAGACAAACCGCAGATTTTTCGGCTCGATATTGGTTTTTCTCATGGCAGAAACAACGTCCGCAAGCCGTTCGGGACGGTTGCACAAGCACAGCTTGCCTCCGAATTTCAGCAGTCTTGAAGCCGCTCTGCACACATCGTAAATATCGCACAGTATCTCATGCCGCGCAATACGCTGAGCGTCGGAAAGAGTTTGCAGACCTGCGCCGTCCGCCTTGTAGGGAGGATTGCAGGTAACAACGTCCAGACAGCCAAGGGGCGCGTCCTGCCACAGTTCTTTTAAGTCCGCGCAAATCGGTACTATATTTTCCAGACCATTTCTTTCCACGGAAATACCGAACTGCTCGATAGCCTGACTTTGTATGTCAACGCCGTAAATTATCTTCGGCGCAAAGCTTATCTGCATTAGCAGCGGTATTATCCCGCAGCCCGTCCCAAGATCGCAAACCTTGTCCTTGTGTCTGGGAGCGGCAAAATCGGCAAGCAGAAAAGCGTCCGTGCCGAATTTATGTTCATCGGAAACGCATATCTCCACCTCGTTCCGAAGCTTTTCAAAGATATATTCCGACATAGCATTTCCTTTCCGATATCGTTTGTTTTAACCGACCATCATCTTTCCCTCGGGGTAAACCTCGTTCTTGCTTCGGCGGTCGCGCTTAACGGACAGCGAAATAGCAAACGAAACTGGTCCCACACGTCCTATAAACATAGACAGGCAAAGGATTATCCGCGAAAGCGAGCCGCTTGCCGCAGAAACTCCCACGCTTATTCCCGACGTGGAAATAGCCGACACAGCTTCAAAAGCAGCGTCGATACCCGAAATATCCGCGCCCGGATTGGAATAGAACAGTATTATCCCCGACACGCTCGTGGCAAGAGCCGCGAGAATTATTATTGCAAGGGACTTGTACACCGATTCCTTGTCAATTTTCCTGTTCAGTATAACGGTGTCCTCTTTATTCTTGATAACGCTCACGACCGTCATAATGATTATCGCAAAGGTCGTTATCTTGATACCGCCTCCCGTAGACCCGGGAGCTGCACCGATAAACATTAGAAAAATTGAGAGCAGCTTGGTTATCGAGTACATGGACGAAACATCAACCGTGTTAAACCCTGCCGTCCTCAGAAAGACCGAGTGGAAAAAGCTGTTTACAAGCTTTCCGCCGAAGCCCATGTTTCCGAGCGTCAAGGGATTGTACCATTCGGTAACAAGCGTCAGAAGCGTTCCCACGGCGATAAGTATTGCCGTAAAGATCAGCACTATCTTTGACTGCAAAGTAAGCTTCTTTTTTTTGCGGAAACCTATTATGTCCATCCACACCAGAAAGCCAAGTCCTCCCGCTATTATCAGCAGCGGGACGACCGTCATCACCACAGGATTATTAGAAAATCCCGTCAAACTGCAATAAGGCGTTTCAACCGCTCCAAGTATATCAATGCCTGCGTTGCAAAACGCCGATACCGCAACAAATACGGAAATATAGGCTCCGTACAAGCCGTATTCGGGTACAAATACCGTGGCAAGCAGCGCAGCTCCCACAAGCTCGCATACTACCGATATCCCGATAACATATCTGACCAGAAGCTTAACGTCGGAAAATCCCGAAGTGTTTACGGATTCGGAAGCCACCTGTATTGACCGCAGCTCCATTTTTTTCCGCACAAGAAAGTTAAAGAACGAGACCAGCGTAACAAAACCCAGTCCGCCTATCTGAATCATAAGCAAAATAACTATCTGACCGAAGGTACTCCAGTACGTACCCGTATCAACCAAAACAAGTCCCGTAACACAAGTCGCGGTGGTAGCGGTAAAGACAGCGGTAAGCGGGTCGGTAAAGCTGCCGTCCGCCGAAGAAAAAGGCATCATAAGCAGAATTGTTCCCACGGCAATAATCGCCGCAAAGCTCAGCACTATCGTTGCGGCAGGGTTAACTGATTTGTTTTTCGACTTTAAAACAGGCATATCAAGAAAAACCTCGGTTTCATCAAAAGCGTACCGCTTCCGAAAAATTCATATGAAACCATTATATCACAATCCCAACCTGTTTTCAAGTAATTTATGGGAACAATATGGCACTATAATTAAAAATAACAGAAAAAATCGCTTCATAGGTTGCATTTTTAAAAGTAATATTGTATAATATTAATAACTCATGAAAGGATGATCTCCGCAGATGAAAGTTACTCAGCGTGAAAAGAAAAAAGCGAAATTCAGGATTTCGTTTATTATTTTGTTTATTTTTGCAAGCTTTGCGATTTGCTTTACAATGTATATGAAAGAGGACTTTGAAATTACCGAGGAAATGCTTGACGAGCATTCCAAAGCTGTCGTTTATATAGATTCGTCGGGACGGGACAGCGTGCTTGTAAACCCCGTACCGAAAAGCGAAAAGAAAGGCGACGGCTATTACAGTGACGCCGTTTTTATCGGCAGCGCTGCCTTGGCGGGACTTTCCGATTACGGATACACCGATCCGGAGAATATGCTGCTGTCCGACTCGATCCGGCTGAACAATTTTAGTACCCTTATCCTGTCCGAAAACGACGAACAAAGCAGTATCGCTGAAACTGTACAGAAAAAAAACGCGTCCAACGTATACATAATGGTGGGGCTTTACGATCTGGCAGATATTGACAGCAACGAGCTTTTCAGCGGTCTTGAAGCGTTTATCGAATCTGTAGGAAAGCAGGGCGCAGGAAAAAAGATCTATCTTATCTCGCTGCTTCCCGTACCCGCTGAAACCGAGGGAATGATAGCTTCAAACGCTGATATAGACACGTATAATTCGCTTCTGCTGAAATTTGCCGACAAAATGCGCGTAAGCTATCTGGACGTTAACACTGATTTCAAGGGCAACGACGGAAAGCTCCCCTCCTCTGCCGCGGAGCTTAACGGGATACGCCTGAAAGAGGAGTACTACGAAAAGCTTTCCGACTACATACTGACTCATGTTTCCGAATAACACGAAAGGAGCGACTCCGATATGCTTATTGAATGTACGGCAATATTTCTGCTGATAACCGCCGTTTCGCTTATGTACGTCCGTGCAAAAAAGAAAAACTACGCGCTTGCGACCGTTCCCCTGCTTATTCTGCCTCTTGCAAATATCCTTGCATACGCCGCTTCGGGTAAGCTTTCCAACATTCTTCCTATGGACAAGTTTACGGTTTACGCCGCAATAAACATTATTGCCGTCGTTATCTCAAGCTGCTTAGTGGGAGTAATGTCATATAAGTTTCCGAAAAAATCCACAAGGACGGCTTACGTCATTATGTCGCTGATATTCAATATAATTCTTGCCGCCATACTGGTCTACAATATGTTCGAGGCGCTGTACAGATAAATACAAAAGAGCGGACTTTTTTAATGTCCGCTCTTTTCTTTAGCTGTAATTCAGTCTACCCAAACAGTTTCAGCCTCGTGGCGTTTGGGTCTGCCCATAAGATTGTTTACCGCAGCTTTCGCGCTCAGTCCCTCAAAAAGCACTTTATAGCACTGATCGGTAATAGGCATATCTATACCAACCTTTTTGGCAAGATTATAGGCAGCGCGGGTACATATATAGCCCTCTACCGTTCCGACCTGAATGACCGCCTGTTCCGGGTCTGTACCCTGTCCTATAAGTATTCCCGCGCGGCGGTTACGGCTGTGCATACTTGTACAAGTCACGATAAGGTCGCCTATGCCGGTAAGTCCCGCAAAGGTCTCGGCTTTTCCTCCGAGTGCAACTCCGAGACGGGCAATCTCAGTAATTCCGCGGGTCATAAGCGCGGCCTTGGTATTGTCTCCGAAGCCCATTCCGTCGCAAATTCCCGCGCAGAGGGCTATTACGTTTTTGAGAGAACCCCCAAGCTCGCAGCCCACAAGATCGTTATTGATATAAATTCTGAACGTATTGTTTGACATAATGCTCTGAACATAGTCAGAATACTTGCTGTCCTTTGAAGCGGCAACAACGGTTGTCGGCATACCGAGAGCAACCTCCTCCGCGTGGGACGGTCCGCTGAGTACCACGATAGGCTGATCTGCGGGAAGCTCCTCTTCAAGGACTTCGCTCATTCTTTTCAGCGTGTCGTCCTCAAGACCCTTTCCCGTATTTACAACAACGGTATTCGCAGACAGATGCAGAGCCGCTTTTTTTGCCACCTCTCTCAGCTTTCTGGTTGGTATGCCGAAGATAACGATATCGGCGTCCTTAACAAGGCTTATATCGTTAGTAAGCCTGATCTCGTCGCTTACCTTTACACCGGGAAGCTTCTGCTTGTTTTCACCGTCGCGGCGGATATCCTCAACCTCCTGCTCAAAGGCGGACCATACCGTTACGTTATGCCCGAAATTGTTAAGCATTACCGCAAGACTCAGACCAAAGCCGCCCATTCCAAGAATTGTAAAATCAGCCATTTTTATTCTCTCCCTCCTGTTTTTTCTTGCCGAAAAACTTGTTTTCCGTACCGTTTTTAAGCCGCTGGATATTTGCTCTGTGCATATAGATAAGAAGTACGCTTGTCACAGCCACAAGAGCCGTGTGAACAATACAAGTGCTTAACGACTCGTTTTCAATAAAGTAATGCAGCAGAAACGTCAGTATAGGATAAAACACCGCCGCCGAAATGGACGCTACCGACACATACTTTGAAATAATCAGTACAACTGCAAAAAACGGGATAATAATTGCAAATGTAAGCGGATCAATAACAATTAAAATGGAACTGGAAACCAGAATGCCCTTGCCGCCGCGGAAGCCGTAGTATATCGGGAAAATGTGTCCCACGATCGCGGCTATACCCGATATGTAGCCGACTGTCTGGCGGTCGAAATTACCGCTGCCAACCATAAGACCGAATATAAGTATGCTGATCAGAACAGCAACAATACCCTTGCCCAGATCACCTATCAGCGTAAGAAGTGCGGGAAATTTTCCGTAGCAGCGCAGAGTATTGGTAAGTCCCGCATTCTTGCTGCCCTTTTCGCGGATATCCTCATGCTTGAGAAGTCTGACCACAATTATCGAGGAATTACAGCTTCCCAGAAGATATGAAATTACAACAGAAATAATGCCTGCCGCAATAATTTTAATCATAACGGATCACTCCTATTTAACATCTTCTCTTCCGCGCTCGCGGGTAATAAACCTGACAGGCGTACCTGTCAGACCGAAAGTCTGCCGAATCTGGTTTTCCAGATACCGCTGATAGGAAAAATGGAAAAGATCTGCTCTGTTTACGAAAACAACAAACGTCGGCGGCTTTGTGGAGGGCTGGGTCATATAGTAAATTTTAAGCCGTCTGCCCTTGTCCGAGGGCGGCTGAACGCGTGTCGTTGCATAGGACAAAACGTCGTTCAGCATACCTGTGGATACGCGCATACTGTTCTGTTGGTTAACGTCGTTTATCATATCGAAAAGCTTTTCGACACGCTGTCCCGTTTTTGCGGAAATGAATACGAACGGCACATAAGACATAAAGCTGAAATCCTCTTTAAGCTTATTGGTAAATTCCTCCATTGTACCAGTGGTTTTCTCCACCGCGTCCCATTTGTTTATGGCAACAATGCAGGCTTTTCCCTGCTCGTGGGCGTATCCCGCGACCTTGGAATCCTGCTCGGTAAACCCAACAGTAGCGTCGATTATGATAACGCACACGTCGGAACGGTCTACAGCCATGTACGCCCTGAGAACGCTGTAGTGCTCGATTTTTTCCAGCACCTTGGACTTGCGGCGTATTCCCGCAGTATCTATAAACACATACTTGCCGTGTTCGTTTTCAATAACGGTATCGGTAGCGTCGCGGGTAGTTCCCGCAATGTCGGAAACTATGACGCGTTCCTCTCCCGCAATTCGGTTTATAAGAGAAGATTTTCCAACGTTAGGCTTTCCGATAACAGCGACCTTGACGTACTCCTCGTCGTATTCTTCATCGTCGTTCTCGGGAAAGTACTTG
Organism: Oscillospiraceae bacterium; assembly: GCA_029067895.1. Classification (GTDB taxonomy): domain Bacteria; phylum Bacillota; class Clostridia; order Oscillospirales; family Ruminococcaceae; genus RGIG8773. Next base: position 11,714 of record JAIEDQ010000166.1, read on the forward strand.
AACACCTCGTCCAGCATATCTCCCGAACCGTGACCGTGCGCCGCGGAAATAGCCACAGGGTCTCCCAGCCCCAGACTGTAGAACTCGTAAAATTCCGCGGGAGGCTCTCCTATGGAATCGCACTTGTTAACACAGAGTACGATAGGCTTTCCGCTTTTCCTGAGCATTCTTGCGACCTCGTAATCGTCGGCAGTCACGCCTGTGCGCAGATCGGTAAGGAAAACGATAACGTCCGCCTTTTGGATAGCCAGCTCTGCCTGACGTCTCATCTGGGAGAGGATAACATCATCGCTGGAGGGTTCGATGCCTCCCGTATCCACAACCATGAATTTTCTGCTGCGCCACTCGCATTCCGAATAAATTCTGTCCCGCGTAACGCCGGGAGTGTCCTCCACAATAGACAGACGCTTACCCACAAGCTTGTTAAAAAGCGTGGATTTTCCCACATTTGGTCTGCCTACCACCGCAACTATCGGTAAAGCCATGCTATCATCTCCGTTCCGTTAATTTCCGCTTATCGCGTCGAAAAGCTCAAAGCCGTCGTTTTCAACTATTCTCACCGATACGCCAAGCTCTCTCTCAACGTCGGCGACCGTTATGTCGTCCAGAAAAACCATATCGTCCCTGCGGATCATGTTTGCCGACAGCAAAAGCGTGTCACCAAGAGGTTTCCCCTTAAGTTGTGCAATCAAATCCTGACCCGTAATAAGTCCCGTAACGGTAATGGTCTCTCCGAAAAAATCGTTTCTGATCTTATAGACCCTGCAATCTATAGTATGCCACTTTTTTGCGGCATTTTCAACAAGTCCGCAAATGTATTTATAGGCAAGCTCGCCTGTTGCGACCGAAGTACTGCACGGCTTTATGTCGTCCTCTTCAGCCATATCGCAGGCACGTTCAAACTCGTCCATAAGCGACCGAAGCATACCCACGCCGTTTTCGTACTGCGAATATTCCTCGTAAGCTTCGCCCGGCGGTAGCTGACGATCCGCGGTAATGTAAAATTCGTCCGCAGGAAAAACCAGTCTCGTATCGTATTTTTCCAGAAACTCCCGCTGAAATTTTTCAATAAGGTCAAGCGTTTTCGCCGCGCCCACCTTGTCAAAAAGCTTCAGCGGATACAGTCCCTCGCGGAATTTGGTAAGTCCCACGGGAACCACCGCAACACTTTGAATATTCGGCATAAGATTTCCCAGATCGGTAAGTGTACGTTCAAGCTCCGCCCCGTCGTTTATATCGGGACACAGCACTATCTGACAGTTCATGGAAATTCCAGCCTCGGCAAACTGCCGCAGATAGTCAAGCTTTTCCCCCGCAAAGCGGTTATTCATCATTTTGCACCGCAACTCGGGATTTGTGGTATGCACCGAAATATTTATACTCAGCTTCATCTGGATAATTCTGTCAATGTCCTTTTGACTGAGGTTTGTAAGCGTAACATAGTTACCCTGCAAAAAGGAAAGCCGCGCGTCGTCGTCCTTGAAATAAAGGGTCTCGCGCATATTGGGCGGCATCTGGTCAATAAAGCAAAAAATGCATTTGTTGCAGCAGCTTTGCTTCTTGTCCATAAGAAAGGTATCGAACTCCAGTCCCAGATCGTCGTACTCGCTTTTTGTAACCGAAACCGTATGACGACTCCCGCCGCGTTCGATCAGAAGCTCCACACCGATCTCCGCGGAATAGTACATATAGTCCAGCACGTCGGAAATATCATGACCGTTCACCGATATCAAAACATCTCCCGCGCGGACATCCAGACCGCTTACAGGCGAGCCATTCACCACTGATCTTATTTCAACCGCCATACGCAAATCCCTTTCTACGAAAAAAACCGAAGGAAGGCTTCCCCTCCTCCGGTTCTTTTAACACAAGATTAAGCTTCCTTATTGATAACTTCAACGCCCTTATAATATCCGCAATTCTTGCAAACCTTGTGGGGAGCAGTCAGCGCTCCGCAGTGTGAGCATCTTGAGAACGCAGGTGCGTCCAGCTTCCATACAGCCGAACGTCTCTTATCACGTCTGGCTTTTGATACTTTTCTCTTTGGTACTGCCATTGTTCAGCACCTCCTTATCCAATTACATTCCCTGCTTCACAGCAGTCACATTTGTTTTCATTAAGATCTGTTCCGCAGACAGGACACAAACCCTTGCAGTCCTCCTTGCAGAGCATTTTCGACGGTAATTGCAGCAGACAGTCCGTCAGCGCGAGTTCGTCCATGTCAAGCTTATCCGATTCCGTCACGACATAATCGTCGTACTCGCTGCCGCTGCTGTTAAGCGAACGGACAAGGACGTGAGAAAATTCAAAGCTGCAATTGCGTTCAAACTCAATAAGACATCTGTCGCAACAAACGTGCAGAGTAAAATCCGCCGTATAGTCCAGCAGAACCATACCCGCACGGTTTACAACCGCGCCTTTGATAGTTATGGGATCTGAAAAGCTATAACCCTTTACAGAATCCAGCGTTTCCCTGCCGACGGTACAGTCAAGCGTAAGCTTTTCACCGACGACGTTGTAAAGCCGTTTCAAGTCAATAATCATAGCGCACCCCAAACATAACAAAAAATATTATAACATATTTATCCTAATATGTCAATAGTTTTTGCCAAATTTATTTTACAGAATATTTTGAAACGCTTTCGGGGAGGTCTTCCTTGTTGGCGGAAACCGTAAATACGACCTCAACCTCGTCTCCGGTAAGCTTCTCAATCTTGTTGAGCATTGCTCCGAGAGCCTCGAAATCAGCTCCGCCCACTTTAAGGATAGAGTCAACGAAAATTTCCTTGATATCGTAA
>JAIEDQ010000167.1:0-11201 GCA_029067895.1 Oscillospiraceae bacterium
CCTCAATGCTGTCCACGTCGGGCTTTTCCATCTGACCGAGGAACATTCTCGCGTAGGAGGAAAGACTTTCCATGTAGCGTCTCTGACCGTCGGCGTAGATGGTATCGAACGCCAGCGAGGATTTTCCCGAACCCGACAAACCGGTCATGACCACAAGCTTGTCCCTCGGTATCTCAAGATTTACGTTTTTCAAGTTGTGTTCTCTTGCACCCTTTATAACGATTTTATCAATAGCCATTTTTATTGTACTTCCTTTCATTTATGGATTTACTTCATTATAATTTTTATATTCAATACCTGTCACGATTTTCGGTATCATCGCGTATTCCGTTTCGTTAAGCAGCGTGCCGTTTGTATGGTATGTACGCGATATTATGCTGCCGCCGTCATTATAAAAATATTCTGTGGTATATCCGTTTGGATACTCGTCGTTAGGGTCATACTCACTGTCGTAAATGTAAACCTCCTTGATGATCCTGCCGTTTTCGTCATAAAAATATTCGTAAGTTTCCGTATTGCTCCAATATTCCGATGTTCCGTCTTTATGAATATTGCGGGTCGTTTTCTTTTTCAGATTATCTCCGTCATATTCATATGTGTACGAATATACATTTGCTTTGTTACTGTCATTGTAAAGATAATCGTCTGAAACGGTATGGTTTTCATATATCAGTCGGTTCAGACTGTCATATTTGTATTCTGTGAAAAGCTTTCCGTTTATATAGTCGCTGTTATCTACAGAGCCAATATCAATAGTTTCTTTTACCGTATTGCCGTTTTCGTCTTTCTCTAAGATCTTCCACAGGATTTCTTCCTCCAAGCCGTCACGAAAATAATAAATATTTTCAATGTCTTCATCGTATTCGTGCCTTAAACGGCTGTAACCGTAATATGCGGCATTGTATAACTCTTCGTAAAGTCTGCCCTCCTTATCATATGTGTATTCAAAGCTCTCTTTTTCTCCGTCAAAAATTTCCGATTTGCGTATCAAACGTCCCTCACCGTCAAATTCATATTCATAGCTGTTCGCAGATTCAGAGGTATCGGTTACAAAAGTGTCTTCAATGCAGCGTCCGCCTTTATCATATCGTTTTATTTCACGTAATTTTCCGCCTGCATAAGTTAAAACGCCGTTATATGTTCCGTCGTGGTTGTAGTCGTATTCATATGTCGTATGGGTATTTTCACAAATTATGTTCCCTGCCGCGTCATATTCATTTGAAAGAACGTTATTTACCGTGAAATAATGTGTAATTTTAACAGGCAGTATGACTTCCTCAAAAACCACATCATCATTGAAAAAATCCCGTGTTATCGGCACTTTTTCCTCCACCGCGGAAGCTTCTGAAACGTTCGTCGTTTCCTCGGAAACCATCTCGGACGTTGTTTCCGCAGCGGAGGTCACGCTTTCCAAAGCCGTCTCGGACTGTTCTTCAGCATTGCCGTTCCCGCAGGAGCAAAGCAGTACCATGGAAAAAATCGCCGCAAGTATTTTCTTGTTCACAATGTCCCTCCGTCTTTGAGCGTCTGCGAAAATGTTACCGCAAATCGCAAATCATTATATACTCTTCATCATTTTCGTCAATTATCTCAAACCCGACCTTTTTGTACATTCTCACCGCGTAGTTTGCTTTTTGAACCGCAAGCGAAGCCTTTCCATACCCGTTTTCCCTGAGCAGCTCCAGCATTTTTTTCATGAGAGCCGTGCCAATGCCGTGACCCCTGTAGTCCTTGTACAGGGATATCGCAAAGGAGGGCGTTTCGTCGTCAATATGACCGTAATCCTCCATTATGCGCACCCATACCGCCCCGACGATTTTTCCGTCAGCAACCGCAGCAAGACACCTGTCGTCGGGGTTTTTCCCGAAATCCTTAACATAAACTTGCAGCTCATCATTGTTCAGTATCGACCGCGGCGGAGGTTCAACACCGGGCGGTATAAAAATAGCTTCGTACAGAAAATCGCTAAGCAGGGAATATTCCGTGTCTTTTAGTTCTCTTATTGTGTAGTTCATCGATTCTCCTTTTACTTTCCGCGCCGTTTTGGCAAAGCTCTCTTTGGCTTGCTTTCCTCTTTCAGCTCGTTTATCTTGTCACGCAAATACGCCGCGTGCTCGAATTCCAGTATCTTCGCCGCGTTCTTCATCTCCTCGGTAAGCTTCTTTATCATAGCCTCCCGCTCTTCGGGAGTCATGCGCTTTTTATTTGCACCGTTTGTTTTCCTGTCCGTCTCTGCCTTTGTGGATATTTCGATGACCTCGCGCACGTCCTTGATAATAGTCTTTGGAACAATGCCGTGTGCCTCGTTGAAATCCATTTGCAGCTTGCGGCGGCGTTCGGTTTCCATAATGGCGTTTTCCATGGACTGTGTAACCGAATCCGCGTACATGATGACCTGTCCGTGAGCGTTTCTCGCGGCACGTCCTATGGTCTGGATAAGGGAGCTTTCCGAACGCAGGAAGCCCTCCTTGTCCGCGTCAAGGATTGCAACAAGCGATACCTCTGGAATATCCAGTCCCTCACGAAGCAGGTTTATTCCCACCAGTACGTCGAACTCGCCTAAACGCAGGTCGCGTACTATCTCCATACGCTCGATAGTGTCGATATCATAGTGCAGATACCGCACCTTGACCTCCATTTTTTCAAGGTATGCAGTCAAGTCCTCCGCCATTTTTCGCGTAAGCGTAGTAACAAGCACACGCTCGTCTTTCCGCGTCCGCTCGTTTATTTCAAGTAGCAGGTCGTCTATCTGTCCCTCAACGGGCTTGACGATTATTTCGGGGTCAACAAGTCCCGTGGGACGAATTACCTGTTCCACAATTTGCGCGGACTTCTCCCTCTCGAAAGGACCGGGAGTAGCCGAAACGAAAATGACCTGATTAAGCTTATCGTAGAACTCGTCATAGTTCAGCGGACGGTTGTCATACGCCGAGGGCAGGCGGAAGCCGTAATCGATAAGGGTTTTCTTTCTGCCGCGGTCTCCCGCGCTCATGGCACGTACCTGCGGCAGGGAAACATGGCTCTCGTCCACTATCAGCAGGAAATCATCGGGAAAGTGGTCTAAAAGCGTGTAGGGGACACTTCCCGGCTCGCGCCCTGCAAGTATTCTGGAGTAGTTTTCGATACCCTTGCAGAAGCCTATCTCCTGAAGCATTTCAATGTCGTAATTGGTACGCTGGGCAATACGCTGGGCTTCTATCAGCATTTCGTTGTCCTTGAAATACTTAACGCGCTCGTCAAGCTCCCGTTCGATCTCGGCAATTGCGTCCTGCATTTTGTCGCGGGATATTACGTAGTGGGAAGCGGGGTATATCGCCGCATGGGAAAGGGTCGCAAGGACTTCTCCCGTCAGAGCCTTGAACTCGGTGATACGTTCTATTTCGTCACCGAAAAATTCCACGCGGATCGCATTTTCCATTGACGCTGCCGGGAAGATCTCCACCACGTCGCCGCGGACGCGGAACTTATTTCTTATAAAGTTGATGTCGTTCCGTTCGTACTGAATGCTTACCAGCTTTGCAAGCAGGACTTCCCTTGACATCTCCATACCCGGTCTCATAGAAATGACCATTGTGCGGTAGTCTATTGGCGAGCCGAGGGAGTATATGCAGGATACCGAAGCGACGATAATAACGTCCCGACGTTCCGCAAGAGCGGAGGTCGCCGAGTGACGGAGCTTGTCTATCTCGTCGTTCACCGCGGAGTCCTTTTCGATGTAGCTGTCAGTTGAGGGGACGTAGGCTTCGGGCTGGTAGTAGTCATAGTAGCTGACAAAATATTCCACCGCATTTTCGGGAAAGAACTCCCTGAATTCGGAGCAGAGCTGCGCCGCCAGAATTTTATTGTGTGCAAGCACCAGCGTGGGACGGTTCACCCGCGCAATAACGTTAGCCATTGTAAAGGTCTTTCCTGAGCCTGTAACGCCCAGCAGGGTCTGTTCCTTCAAACCCTTGTCAAGACCCTCCACAAGCTTGTCCACAGCCTCGGGCTGATCGCCTGCGGGAGTGTATTCCGAAACAAGTTTGAATTTATCCATAGTAACGCCTTTCTAATCAAAAATGTTTATGTACGCCATTTCTTTCATGGATAAAGCGGAGCGTTCACCGACGATTATGTGATCGAACAGCTTTACGTTGAACGCTCTGAGTGTGTCGCTGATAAATCTTGTGGCGGCAATGTCGCTTTCCGAGGGAACGGGCGTGCCTTTCGGGTGATTGTGTGCAATAACAGCGTAAGATGCTTTTGCCTTGAATACTTCCTCCGCGATCTTGCGCATCTCAAACGGCGAGGAGCTTGGACTTCCCGACGATATCTGCACATTTGAAATGCACCTGATATTGTTATCAAAGCAGGCGAGCCTCATTTCCTCGTGGTCAAGTCCGACAAAATACGGCTTGAAAAGCTCTTTCAGCCTTTCCACATTTTCGTATGTGTTGCTGCTCGTGAGGGAGTTGTAGTATACAGGCAGAAAGTTTGGTATTATCTTGAACAGAGTAGCTGTGTTTTCTGATATGCCTTTTATTTCCATTAAGTCCTCGTAGCTTGCGTCAAGTATCCTTGCGATACTTCCGAATCGGTTCACAAGCTTATGCGCAAGCTCGTTTGTGTCTATCCTCGGACAGGTGTAAAACAGCAGCAGTTCAATTATCTGATGATCGTTGAAATCCTTGAAACCGCTTTTTCTGAAGCGTTCCCGCATTCTTGCGCGGTGTCCCTCGTGGAGGTTGACTTTCTTATCCTTCTTTTCTTCGCTCATTACGAAACCACCTTTTTGCACCCGATGTAAAACAAACGTTTCTACTATTATACTACAAAATTTTCTTTTTGAAAAGATGTTTTTTTAAAAAATTTATGATATAATGATAATTAGTACATTTGACCATATTTTTACCGTAATGAGTGGGTGTTATTAGTGAAAGAATTTATCATAAATGTCAACGACGCGGGACAGCGGCTGGACAAGTTTGTTGTCAAGGCTGTTCCCAGACTTCCACAGAGCATGATGTACAAGGCGATAAGGAACAAGCGGATAAAGCTGAACGGAAAGCGCGCCGAGATATCCTCGCGGCTTCGGGAGGGCGATACGGTGCAGATGTACCTTAACGACGAGTTTTTCGACACTGCTCCCGAAACCGAGTTCATGTCCGTGACCTCCGCGCTGAACGTTTTGTACGAGGACGAAAATATCCTGCTTCTGGACAAGAAAAACGGCATGGTAGTCCACGAGGATAACGATAATACCGCCGATACCCTCATAAATCGTGTGAAGCGTTACCTCTACGAGAAAGGGGAGTACGACCCCGAAGAGGAGAACAGCTTTGCTCCCGCGCTGTGCAACCGTCTTGACCGCAACACGGGAGGGATAGTCATTGCCGCGAAAAATGCGGAGTCCCTGCGTATCCTCAACCAGAAGATCAGGGACAGGGAGATAGAAAAATACTATCTCTGCATAACCGTGGGAGTGCCTCCCAAAAGATCGGACACCCTTACCGCATATCTCGAAAAGGATTCCGCTTCAAACACGGTAAAGGTCACGGACAGAAAAAGCGGTACAAACAAAACCATTGTGACAAGCTACCGCGTTATACGTGACAACGGGAAGCTGACTCTTGTGGAAATAAAGCTGGATACAGGGCGCACACACCAGATACGCGCCCACATGGCGCACATAGGCTGCCCTCTGCTGGGGGACGGCAAATATGGAATAAACAGGATAAATAAGGAATATAAAGTAAAGACGCAGGCTTTGTATTCCTACAGGCTGAAATTTGCTTTTTCTTCGGAAAGCGGCTGTCTGGCGTATCTTGACGGGAAAGAGTTCCGCGTGGGAAACGTGTGGTTTGAGGACAAGTTTCTGTAAGCTTTTACCGGACAATGGTATAGCGTACAGCTTACATATAATTACATATGTATTGAATTTCTATCGAAAAAGTTTATATTTTTTGTGAAACGCTTGCAAGGCATAGCGGATTGTGGTATAATTAAAAGGGTACGAATTAATATAGTATCAATAGATATGACGAGCCGCAGGGCGCGGCGCTAACAGTCAAAGGAGATGAGAATATGATCGGCGATCTTCACTGTCATACAAAGCTGTCGGACGGTTCTCTCGGTATCGAGGACATAATCGTTCAGGCTAAAAGAACCGGAATAGATTTTATTTCAATTACCGACCATGACACTATGTCGTCCGTCTCGAGAGCAAAGGTGCTCGGCGAGCGATACGGCGTTCAGGTGCTGCCCGGAGTGGAGCTTTCGGCTTGGGATAAGTCCCGAAACAGAAAGGTACATATTCTCTGCTACGCGCCCCAGAAGCCAGACCGTCTCGAGGGTGTGTGCATGAAAGCCTGCGAGATACGGAAATCCTGCGCAAAGGAAATGGTCGAAAACGTAATGAAGCTGTACCCAATTACTGCGGAAAGCGTTATGAAGTACGCAACAGGTTCAAAGAGTATTTTCAAGCAGCATATCATGCACGCTCTTATAGATTACGGCTATACCACAGAATTCTACGGCGAGCTTAACGACGAGCTGTTCAACCTTAAAAACGGTACCTGTATCGTTGAGCGCGAATATCCCGACGTGAACTTTGTTCTTGACCTGATACATTCCGCAAGGGGAGTGGCTGTTATGGCTCACCCTGTTTACTATGATTCTCTCGACCTGCTTGAAGAGCTTGCCGCAAAGGGCAAGATAGACGGTGCGGAGGCGTTCCACTACACCGCCGACGAAGAGCAGCAGAAGAAAATTCTTGATATTGCCGAAAAGTACAACCTTATCGTAACGGGCGGCTCGGATTTCCACGGGCTTTATAATGCGTATCCGACCCACATCGGCAGCAATACCACCGATAAGGAAAATATTGACAGGATAATCAAGCTTGCCAATAAAAAGGAAAAATGATCTTGACAGTATTACGCACAATTCAGGAGGGCGTTTGCCATGGAAATGAAAGTTGGGCATATTCAGATACGCAGTTCTTTCAGCGGCGGAAAAGGCATTAATGTTTCCAAGTCCGCTGATACAAATTCCGCAAAGGCGCAGCGCACAAATGTTGATACATTTGCTATGTCCTCACCAAGTGAACCTTATTCCAGTCTTTCAAAGGAGACAATGGAGCAGCTCAGAAGATTTAGTGAGAATACAAAAAATTGTAAGATCATAGAACCGCTTACTCCCGATCGTGCTGAGGAAGGTTATAATTTTCAGGTTAAATTTAACTTTGCTGTGATAGGTTCTTTTGAAAAAAGAATAAATGAAAATATTTCAAAAAAACTGGAAGAGGCAGGCGTTCCAAAGGACACGACATTTGAATTTGATTATAATTTTGATTCAAGAGAGACCGTGATAACGAATATATCCAATGAGGAGTACCGTGAAAATATCGAGTCTGTACTAAAAGATACAGACAATATGTTTATTCTCGCTTACGGTTCAAGAGTTATGAACGGCTATATTTCCTCAATATTCTATCCGAGGACTGCGGATAGTCTTAAAGAATGCTTTGAACAGGATATATCCGACCTTTACATTGACGAAAAAGGTAATCTCTGTGGCGCAAATAAAAATTTGCAGGATGCATTGGATACTATAAAGAAAGCCGAAAAAAAAGGCGAGCATATTAGTGCGTACTATGAGTTTGAGTTTCCCGCAAATGATATCGAGGGCTTATTAAAGCGTCTGATATCGGACGAAAATATCACTCCGAATATTTCCCGCATGGGATATGACGGAGAACGTATTTATACAAATGACGGCGAGTTCAGATTCGGGAAAGACTTTGACCTCGATTTGTTCGGTGACCAGAATTTGTTCGATGAAGAAAAGTACCTGATGAGGGGAAGAATGGCATGTTATTTGACATCTCACGGTTGTGAAAACCTATGGCTCAAAAATTATGACAAATTTTATTAATAATTAAATACAGAAAGAAGTTTAAGCAATGGATATTATGCAGTCGTCTCTTGAAAAACACTACGAATGGAAAGGCAAGATAGAGGTGGTCTCCCGCTGTAAGGTGGAGAACCGCGAGCAGCTTTCCAACGCCTACACTCCCGGAGTTGCCAAGCCTTGTCTGGAAATTGCCGAGAATCCCGAGCTGTCCTACGACCTGACCCGCCGCTCAAATCTTGTGGCGGTAATTACCGACGGCACTGCGGTGCTGGGTCTGGGAGACATAGGTCCGCGTGCTTCAATGCCCGTTATGGAGGGCAAGTGCGCTCTGTTCAAGGAGTTTGCGGGCGTTGACGCGTTTCCAATCTGCGTAAATTCCAAGGACGTGGACGAGATAGTCCGCACGGTGGAGCTGATAGCCTACAGCTTCGGCGGTATCAATCTGGAGGACATTTCCGCTCCAAGGTGCTTTGAGATAGAGCGCAGACTTAAAGAAAAGCTTGATATCCCCGTTTTCCACGACGACCAGCACGGTACGGCGGTTGTTGCTTCGGCGGCAATGCTCAACGCGGCAAAGGTGTCGGGCAAACGCTTTGAGGACATGACACTCGTCATAAACGGCGCGGGAGCGGCAGGCTGCGCTATTGCAAAGCAGTTCCTTTCGCTGGGTATCGGCGATATTATTATGGTGGACATAAAGGGCATAATCTGTGACGGAGACGAGTTTGAAAATCCGTCTCACTACGAAATGGCTAAGCTTACAAATAAAACCAAACGTAAGGGCGGTCTTGCTGAAGCAATGGCGGGCGCGGACGCTTTTATAGGCGTATCGAAGCCGAATCTTGTTTCGCAGGACATGGTACGTTCCATGGCGGATAAGCCTATCATTTTCGCAATGGCTAACCCCACTCCCGAAATAATGCCCGACCTTGCCAAGGAGGCGGGAGCGTTTGTTGTGGGAACTGGACGTTCCGATTTTCCCAACCAGATCAACAACGTTGTTGCATTTCCCGGAATATTCAAGGGAGCCCTCGCGGTTCGTGCAAAGGACATCAACGAGGATATGAAGCGCGCCGCCGCAAGAGCGATAGCGGAAGCTGTACCCGCGGATAAGCTTTGTGCAGACTTTATTCTCCCCGACGCGTTCGACAAGAGCGTTGCGGAAGCGGTTGCAAAGGCGGTTGCCGAAGCCGCGGTGCAGTCGGGCGTTGCTAAAATCAAGCAGTAACGTAAATACATTGAGAAAGGATAATGAAAAATGACTATAAACTACACACCCAGAGGGGTTTGTTCAAGAAACATCACAATAGAGGTAACTGACGGTATCATCGACAGCGTTAAGTTCATGGGCGGTTGTCACGGAAACACACAGGGCGTTGCCGCACTCGTAAAGGGCATGAAGGTTGAGGAAGCCATCAAGCGTCTTGAGGGTATCAACTGCAACGGTAAGGGTACTTCCTGTCCCGACCAGCTTGCAATTGCTCTCAAAGAGGCTCTTTAATGGACATGGTAGTAAAAGGCGCGCTCGGAAGAACGTGCCTTATTTTCATTGCACTTCTGTCTGCGGCGGGATTTGCAGTTTTCCTTGCGCCTGTTTCCGCGGGGATTATCAATATCGGAAACGCCGCGGGAATGTCCGTGTGTGCGGTGCTGTTTTTCCTTGCGATATTCTGGAACAGGTTTTTCCGCTTTATGTCGGAGCATAGGGTCGTCCAAGTGATTTTTACTGCGGTAATTGCGCTTGCGGTAGCTTTGGCGGTACTGGCGGCGGTAATTTCCGCGTTTATGATATCGGCGGCAAATCGTCCGCCCGACGGGGATACCACCGTTATCGTGCTGGGCTGCAAGGTCAGGGGAGAGGAGCCCAGTCTTATGCTTAGACAGCGCATCATGGCGGCGTACAGATTTCTTGAAAAAAACCCGTCCGCAATGTGTATCGTTTCTGGCGGACAGGGCAGCGACGAGCTTATTTCCGAAGCGGAGAGCATGAAACGTGTTTTGGTTGAGCAGGGGATATCCGAGGACAGAATTATCATGGAGGATCGCTCCACGGGCACGGACGAAAATATCCGCTTCTCACTTGAAAAGATGAACGAATACGGAATAAGCGGAAGCGTAACTATCGTCACCAATGATTTCCACCAGCTTCGGGCTAAACTGATAGCGGACAAGTACGGTCTGGAATCCTACGCGGTCTCGGCGAGGACGTCCCTGTGGCTGCTTCCCACCTATTGGCTCAGGGAGTGGTTCGGGGTCTGCTATCAGGTTTTACTTGGACAGTAAAAAATAACTGCGGGAATAAACTGTTCCGCAGTTATTTTTTTGCAGCGTCGGACATACACTGTAGAAAAAGCTTTAAATTGGTGATGTTAATGTTTTTATGTATCAGACTGAAAAAATTTGTGCTGTGCCTTGCGGGGGTATTTGTTTTGCTTTTGGGTGGAACGGTACTTACGGCAAAGGGCTTTGAGCAGGCTGCCGTTGCCGCGGATACTTCGGAGACCGTAGGCGTCGGAGAAATTTTTGTCCCCGCAGTCATGTACCACAGCCTGCTGAAAGACCCTGCCAGAGCGGGGGACTATGTTTTGAGTCCCGCAGTTTTTGAGGAGGATATGCGGTATCTTACCGAAAACGGCTACGAAACAGTTTTTGTAAGCGACCTTATCGACTACATTGAAAAAGGCGTCCCCTTGCCCGAAAAGCCGGTGCTTGTGACCTTTGACGACGGTTATCTGAACGTTATGACCTATGCTTATCCCTATATGAAAGAGAACGGTCTGAAAGGGGTAATGAACGTCGTTGGAACGTACACCGACCTTTCCACAGATCAGGACGAGCATAATCCCGCCTATTCCAGCCTGACGTGGCAGGAGATAGCGGAGCTTGCTAACAGCGGAGTTTTCGAGATCGGAAACCACACCTACAATATGCACTCCATGACCGCCCGCAAGGGCTGCAAAAAGATGTACGGCGAAAGCTATGAGGAATACCGTAAATCAATGTTCGACGATATTGCAATGCTTCAGGGACTTCTTTCGGACAAGTCGGGCGTAACTCCCGTTACCTTTGCGTATCCTTTCGGCTTTGTGTCCGAGGACAGCGTTGATATCCTGCGGGATATGGGCTTCAAGGCTTTGCTGACCTGCAATGAGAAGCCGAATTATATTTCCCGCGGGAATCCCGAATGTCTGCTGAGTATCAATCGGTACAACCGTCCTGCGGGCATATCCACCGAGGATTTTATGAAAAAGCTTCTTAAACATTAAAAACGGCGCAGGAAAAGGCTGAGCCTTTACCCCTGCCGCCGT
>JAIEDQ010000167.1:11301-48872 GCA_029067895.1 Oscillospiraceae bacterium
CCGAGGATTTTATGAAAAAGCTTCTTAAACATTAAAAACGGCGCAGGAAAAGGCTGAGCCTTTACCCCTGCCGCCGTAATTTGTTGGCAAGAGTAATTGCTCTTCCGAGACGAAAGATACTTCTGTATCGTTATTCGTCCAAAGCTCCTGCGCCGTTTCAGCGTATTCATTTGTGTTACTCGTGAAGCATCATGTCGTCGCCGAAGTCTTCGGGCATAAATTCCTGAATGCCGTCGTCAGCGTCAGTTCCTGCGGCTTCAGCGCCCTCAGCACCCTCTTCTGCGAGAGCGGTCGCTTCCTCCTCGGAAAGCTCCTCCTCAGGCTCTGGCTCGGGCTCGACATAATCAATGCTGTGTTCATATACGGAGGTATAAAATCTTTCCACATGACCGAAGATAGCCTCGGTATACTGATCGCGGAACTCCACCATTTCTTCGAGAATAGGACCGAACTGTTCGGGAGAGCGGGGGAGACCCGACGTAGGATCGTAATTGGCTTTGTTGTTAGTATGCTTCCAAGCGCGGTTGAGCATAGCCAGAATGTACTTATCCTTTTTCTCTTCAAGATTTTTCTTGAACTCTGTGGGAACAGGCTTTTTAAAGGAGTAATATTTTTCCAGCACGATCAGGTCTTTCAGGGATTCATTAATAGAATCAATGTAGCCGAAAAAAGCTCTCGGGCTTTTCGTGGTGGAGAGATTCTCCATTGCGCGGTTAATAACTTTCATTCTCTTGGAAATGTAGACTTTAGTCATTTCGTCAAGAAACTCGTTGGATACCATAAGCTTTTTTTCATCTGTACCGAAAATTATGTTTTGCAGCTCTATCTGCTTTAATTTATTTGGATTGGCTGAAAAAAGAGCCATTCAGAACATATCCTTTCATATTGATTTGTGGCTGACGGTTCGTCCGTAGACAGCCTTTACCGCGGGAAGAACCGCTATTGTCAGCGGAATAAAAAACACAAGCTCGGCGGCAGTTTTACCGTACCGCAAATAAAGCTGCTGCGATGTGCTTGACATAAAGCCGTAGTACATTAGTATCGGCGTATTGAGCAGCAGACAAATTATGAACGAGTCCGCAAGTCTGGCGATAACTGAAAATATCACCAGTTTAAAGCCGTCCTTTTTGTACAGCAGCGCGCCGTAGACAAATCCCGTCAGTACCGCCGTCGCGGACAGCAAAGGCAGAGGCGCCTGACCGCTGAGTATGCAGCCCACAAGGTCTCCAGCCGCAGCGGAAAGCATAGCAGGTACGGGACCGAACAGCATTCCCACCGCCGCAAGAGCGATAAACGCAAAGTTGACCTTGATAAATTCGGTGGGTCTGAACGAGAACATATCCAGCACGATAAACGCCGCGGTAAGTATTCCCGTCACGGTAAGACAGCGGACGTTTTTCAGCTCTGCCGCAGAGCTTCTGAAATCGGAAAAAAAGCTTTTCATACTAAAACCTCCTTAAAATTATGCTAACTGCATAATCGGGAGTAAACTGTCCTCTTACGAAAACAATAATGAAAAGCTCCTGTTATGCATTCAGCGGGATGCGGCAAACGCACCGCAAGTATCCTTGTAAAAATACTTTTCGTCAAGGCGGCAACTCCCCGTCCGCCAAGCACTGTACGCGCGTTTGCCTACTCTGTATGCTTGTTTGCTAAAATGTTTTGCCGATCAGAATGAAAGCTCGTCGGCAATTCTGTAAAGATTTTCGTCAAAGGGCTTCTGCATTGAAAGGGCTTCCTTGATGTCGAAGTCAACGATCTTGCCCTGCTGCATAGCCACAACGCGGTTTCCGATACCCTTGTCAAGCAGGTCTACCGCGTAATAGCCCATTTCGCTTGCAACAACTCTGTCGCGCAGTGTGGGGCTTCCGCCTCTCTGAACGTGACCGAGGATAGTTGTTCTGGAGTCGATACCCGTCTTTTCGTGGATCTCTCTGGAAATTTCCTCAATATTGCCTACGCCCTCGGAAACCACCACGATAAAGTGCTGTCTCTTGTTTTCCTTGGACTTCTTGATCTTGTTAACGATATCTTCCATAGAGAACTTTACTTCTGGGGTAATGATAGCCATAGCGCCTACGGCAGTACCTACGTTGAGCGCGATCCAGCCTGCGTTTCTGCCCATTACCTCAACAACGGAGCAGCGGTCGTGGGACATAGCGGTGTCGCGGATCTTGTCAACCATTTCCATAGCTGTGTTCATAGCTGTGTCGTAGCCGATGGTGTACTCGGTGCAGGCAATATCATTGTCGATAGTTCCGGGCAGACCGATACAGGGAACGCCAGCCTTTGAAAGATCGGCAGCGCCTCTGAACGAGCCGTCTCCGCCGATAACAACGATACCCACAAGATTGAGCTCGTCGCACTTCTGCTTTGCTTTAAGTACATAGTCCCATTCCTTGAATTCGAGACATCTTGCGGTATAGAGCACTGTGCCGCCGCGCTGAATGATGTTGGAAACGTCTCTTGCGCCGAGGTTAATGGTCTCGCCGTGGAGCAGACCGTTATAGCCTCTGTTGATACCTACGACCTCGTAGCCCTTTCCCAGAGCGGCGCGTGTAACGGCTCTTACAGCCGCGTTCATGCCGGGAGCGTCTCCTCCGCTTGTTAAAACGCCAATTCTTTTCATATTTTATTCCTCCAATATTTATTACGTGAAATCAATAACTTACCATACATCTCTAATTATACTATTTACAGGAAGTTTTGTCAAGCACTGATTTCAACAAAAAATGCTCTATTTTAAAGCAATATTGTCCTTTCCCGCGATCTGTGCGATAATATCCGCAAAATTTTCGGATATCTTAACTCCCGCGACAGCTTTGGGGGAAAGTTTTTTCTTTAGATCGGAGAGATAGAATATCACCTTTGTGTCTCCGGGATTGTCCCTGCACACGTTCAAAATATCCTGCATGACGCTGCTGTCCGAGCGGCATCTTATATAGAGACTCGCTTTTTCCAGTGTGCGGACGAACTGTCCCGCGTCGGCGATCTGTTCGGCGATAAGCTTGGGGTCGCCGTCCTTGTAGGACAGCTTTGCAGTTATGTGCACCGATCTGCCCCTTGTAATAATGTCTCTGTTTGCGGCAAGTATATCCGCAAAAATAATTCCCTCCGCTTCGCCCGTCATGTCCTCAAGAGTGACGAAAGCCATCTTAGCGCCATTTTTCTGGGTGTAAAGCTTTACGCCCTGCAAGGTGCAGAACGAAGAAATCTCACTGCCGTCCTTGGGCGGGTCAAGTTCGTCATAAAGACGCGCGATATCGGTAGCGCCGCAAAGCTTCGCATAGGGACGGTAATCCTCCAGCGGGTGTCCCGAAAGGTACGCGCCCGTGATTTCTTTCTCCATTTCAAGCTTGACGGCAAGGGGATATTCGGGAAGCCACTCAAAGGAAAAGCTGTCCCCGCTGTCCTCCGCGGTATCGAAAAAGTTTATCTGTCCCTCCATGTTGCTCAGCGAGTACCTCTGCACCGAGCCGAAAATTTTGTCGTAATTTTCCAGCATTTCCCTGCGTGTGTAACCGAAGCAGTCCAGCGCGCCGCATTTGATAAGACTTTCTATCGCACGCTGATTTAAGTCTCTGCCGCTTATCCGCTTGCAGAAGTCGTTCAGGGACTTGAACGCACCGTTTTGTTCCCGCTCGTCTAAAAGATCACGGATAGAGTTGTACCCCAAATTCTTCACCGCCAAAAGCGCAAAGCGTATTCCCTTTGCGGCAGGGGAGAAACCGAAGCCGCTTTCGTTCACGTCGGGACTTAAAATCTTCACGCCGTTTTTTGAACATTCCGAAGCGTACTCCAGAATTTTTCCCGTGCTTTCAAGGAAAGCAGACATCAGCGCCGCCATGTACTCCTTGAAATAATAATGCTTCAGATAGGCTGTCTGGTAGGAAACATGGGCGTAAGCCGCCGCGTGGGACTTGTTGAACGCATAGGAAGCAAAGCTTTCCATCTCGTCGAAAATCTCGTTGGCAATTTCCGTGGATACGCCGTTTTTAGCCGCTCCCTCAACGAAGATACCGCGCTCTTTCAGCATTTCGGCGGTCTTTTTCTTAGCCATTGCACGGCGAACCAAGTCCGCCCTGCCGTAGGAGTACCCCGCCATTTTGCGGCATATCTCCATTACCTGCTCCTGATAGACGATACAGCCGTAGGTCACGTTGAGAATGTCCTTTAAAATGGGGTGCTTAAAGGTGACCTTTTGAGGATTGTGGCGGCATTCGATGTACCGCGGTATGCTGTCCATAGGTCCGGGACGGTACAGGGACAGGACGGCTATAATGTCCTCGATAGATTCGGGTTTAAGCCGCATCAGCACCTGCCGTATGCCCGCGCTTTCAAACTGGAATATTCCCGTGGTCAGCCCCTGTGACAGCATTTCGTACACTTCGGGGTCGTCTATGGGAATTTTGTTTATATCAAAGCTTGGATTTTTCCTGCGGATAAAATCGGAAGCGTCCCGAATGACCGTCAGGTTGCGCAGTCCGAGAAAGTCCATTTTAAGCAGTCCCAGATTTTCCAGCGCGGTCATGGTGTACTGGGTAACGGTAACGTCTCCGTTTTTTTGGACGGGGACGTAGTTGCTGACAGGCGCGGGACATATCACAACTCCCGCCGCGTGTGTGGAGGCGTGGCGGGGCATACCCTCTATCTTCCGCGCCGTGTTGATAAGCCTGCGGACGGTCTCGTCATTTTTGTACAGCGCAAGCAAGTCCTCGCTGTCTTTAAGCGCGCCGTCAAGGGTAACGTGCAGACCGTAGGGTATCAGCTTGGATACCTTGTCCGCCGCCTGATAGGGGATACCCATGACCCGCGCAACGTCCCGCACAGCGCCCTTTGCCGCCATTGTTCCGAATGTGATTATCTGGGCGACCCTGTCCTCGCCGTATTTTTTTACAACATAGTCTATGACCCGCTGTCTGCCCTCGTAGCAGAAGTCGATATCGAAGTCGGGCATCGACACTCTTTCGGGATTGAGAAACCGCTCGAACAGCAAGCCGTACTTCATGGGGTCTACGGAGGTTATGCCGATACAGTAGGCGGCAATGCTTCCCGCGCCCGAACCTCTGCCCGGACCTACGGGGATATCATGCTCGCGGGCGTAGCGGATAAAGTCCCAGACAATTAGGAAGTAGTCCACGTACCCCATTTGGGCAATAACGCCAAGCTCGTAGTCCATTCTCCGGACGTACTCCGCAGGAGGGTTCTCGCCGTAACGTTTTGTCAGACCATTTCGGCAAAGCTCGGAAAAGTACGCGGTGTTGTCCGAAACGCCCTCGGCGGTGAACTTCGGCAGAAGCAGCTTGCCGAATTCAAACGTTACATTGCACCGCTCCGCAATTTTGGCGGTGTTGTCAACAGCGTGCGGGACGTTTGCGAAAAGCTGCCGCATTTCCTCCTCGGACTTCATGTAGAACTCGTTTGTGGGGAACGACAGTGGATTTGGCTCGCTCAGCGGCGTGTTGGTCTGTATCGCTATCAGAGTGCGCTGGATATCCGCGTCCTCTTTCAGAATGTAGTGGGCGTCGTTTGTTGCCGCAAGGGGAATGCCCGTCTCGGCGGAAAGCCTGTAGAGAAGCGGCAAAATGCGTATTTCCTCAGAAATATCGTGGTTCTGGACTTCGATATAGTAGTTGTCCCTGCCGAAAATTTCCAGATATCGGAGAGCCACAGCCTTGGCGTTGTCATACTCGCCGTTTGTAAGTTTTCGGGGAATTTCTCCCGCAAGACAGCCCGACAGCGCGATAAGTCCCTCGTGGTATTTTTCCAGAAGCTCGATATCCACGCGGGGCTTGCTGTAAAAGCCCTCGGTGTAGCCGCAGGAAACCAGCTTGATAAGATTTCGGTAGCCCCCGTTGTCCTTGCACAGAAGCACAAGATGATAAGGCTTGTTGTCCTGCCCGTGAATCTTGTCAAACCGCGTCCGCGGAGCAACATAGACCTCGCAGCCGATTATGGGCTTTATGCCCTGCGAGACCGCTTCATTGTAAAAATCCACGGCTGCGTACATACAGCCGTGGTCGGTAACAGCAACAGCGGTCTGCCCCAGCTCCTTTGCCCGTGAAACAAGCTGTTTCAGACGGCAGGCTCCGTCAAGCAGACTGTATTCGCTGTGCAGATGAAGATGAACAAAAGACATAGGGTTATCCTTTCGGCGGTCGGAAAACGCTTATTACTCGTCTTTCTCCGCAGGTTTGTAATTGATCAGATATCCGATGAGATTATGGCTGAACGGAGCTTTTCTCCAAACTGCAACCACATAGCAGTCACCCTTGTCGTCCTTTGGGGTAAAGCTTCTGTCGGCTTTGTACTTGTTATAATCAGGGTAATATTCGTTTGTACGGACGTTTTTACCGCCTCCTTTGACCGCCTCGTCAAAAGTAATTATTTCGTATTTGCAGTCCGCAAATTCTGATTTTATATTTTCCTCAATATCAACTGTGCTTTTTGAACTGAATATAATGACCGTTTGCAGCATGAGGCTCTCGTTATGATCGTCCCATTCCACAAATGATTTATTATATCCTCTGCCGCCGCTGTTTGATGTGATATGTGACAGGGCTCTTGAGGTCTGGAAATTTGCCACAACGATATTTACAACTAACCCCAGAATTTCAAAAGCGATAAACAAACATACTAATGTTACCAAAATTTTAATTACGTTTTTAACCTTGTTCATAATGATGCCTCCTAATTGTTATGTTCCTCACGAAGCTTATCCGCGATCTCGGAAAGCTTTTTCAGACGGTGGTTTGCTCCCGAACGTCCCACGGGCTTGTCCAGCATTTCGCCAAGTTCTTTCAGCGAAACGTCGGGATTTTCCAAGCGTATCTCCGCCGCGTTCCGCAGTTCGGGGGAAAGACTGTCCAGTCCCTCCGTCTCCATGATGTACTCGATGTCCGCGATCTGCCGCTCCGAAGCTTTCAGAGTGCGCTCGATATTTGCGGAATCGCAGTTTGCAATGCGGTTTGCCTTGTTGCGAACGTCCTTGTATATCTTCACATTCATCAGGTCGATACTGCTCATGGTAGCACCCATAAGGGTGAGCAGATCCTCGATAGCCTCGCTGTCTTTCAGATAAATGACGTACACGTTTTTCCGCTCGGTGTACTTTGCGTTTATCCCTACCGAAGTGAGCAGATTAAGCAAATCCTGCGTAAGCTCGTAGTAGGGTACGGCAAATTCCAGATGGTACTCCTTGATAGGCTCGGTAATGCTCCCGCAGGAAAGAAACGCTCCCGCGATAAAGGCGAAAACGCTGTTGTTGTCGATAATATCCGTCTGGATACGGTGGATAAGCGTCCTGCTGGAGATACGGTAGCGGTAGATTATCTCCTCGCGGAAGCTTTCCGAGGGAATGCTCAGCGAGTAAAGCGATACGCCGTTTTTCTTTTCCGTAACGTTAACCTCGGCAACTCCCGACCCTCCGATAACGTCGTCGGCAAGACTGCGGAAAAGTCCGCACACAAGGTCGTTCTCCGTCTGGAAAACTATTGAATCGGGCGCAAAGCTTTTGCAGAACAGCAGCATACCGTACAGACAGCAGTATTTCCTGTCCTTGTCGGTGATGACCGAGCAAAGCTCTTTTTTGACCGAATATGAAAAAGACATTTTTAACAGTCCTTTAAAACATTAATTATTTTTTATTATATCCCGCTGTACCGAGAGAAAGGGTAACCGATGTTATATACTTCATCACTTATTTCCCGAGCGTATATATCTTCACTTATGAGGTAATAATCGCCTTTTAAGGATAATAAAATAATTTCTTTCTCGCCGCTTTTATTTGTTCTTATTCCATATAGTTCAAATATTCCATTTACAACATCACAATAATTATTTTTTTCTTCAAACTCAGATTTTTCATCAACAAGCAGCAATTTGTTATATAACTCAATTAAACCTGAAATTGCTACTGTATCTAAATCATCTTGTGTAATCTCGTGTCCTCCGTCAAATAATGAAAGCTCTGAACAGGTCACATTTTCCAATTCATCATAAATTTCAGGAACGGCTGTATATACTCCCTCTTTTTCGTCACTAAACGCATACATTTTTATTTCTCCGTTTTTGGTAATGTAAAATCCTCTTATATTTGGATAAGTATAATAAGTATGCGACAAAACAAAAACAATATCGGGCATACTGTTATAAACTTCCAGCTCTTCCGGAGTCAGGTCATTGGTGGTTTCAGTTTGAACCTCTGCCGCAGTTTCTGACGGGACTTCGGTGTCAGATTCCGCAGCTGTCTTTTCCGTAACTTCTGTCGTGGTTTCTGTTGTTGTCACGGTTGTGGTTTCGGAGATAGTTTCAGAAGCGGCTTTCGTAGTCTCAGCAGTAACCGAAGTAATTGCTTCGGCGGTTATCTCGTCAACCAATTCCGCCGAAGAACTGTCACACCCGGACAGCATTATTCCGCTCAAAACCATAGCAGTGCATAAGAATATACACTTTAATTTTTTTAAAAGCATTGAATGACTTACCCCCGATTTTTAAACGTCATAAACGAGACAGGACTTTAAAATAGCTTATCTGTCCTTGTCAATATCCCGGTGGCTTATCCTGCATTTCAGACCCTTGTCTTTCAGGTACTTATAGATGGCCTCTGCAAAGGTAACGCTCCTGTGCTTTCCGCCTGTGCAGCCGAAGGACACCACAAGCTGGCTCTTGCCCTCGCGGATATAGAGCGGGACAAGAAAATCCAGCAGGTCTTCAAGCTTTTTGATAAGCGTACCCGACTGCTCGAAGCTTAAAACATAGTCGCTCACGCAGCTTTCCTGACCCGTGTGATGCTTCAGTTCGGGAATGTAGAATGGGTTCGGCAGACACCTTACGTCGAAAACAAGGTCGGCTTCGCGGGACATACCGTACTTGTAGCCGAAGGACATGACCTTTATGACCATGCTGTCGTTGGGATTATCCAGAAAAAGGGAATAGACAGTCTCTTTGAGCTGATTCATTGACAGCTCGGAGGTGTCTATGTAGTAATCAGCCTTTTCCCGCACAGACGAAAGAACCTCGCGCTCGGTGTTTATCGCCTTTTGCAGACTTCCGTGGGACTGCTCGTCAAGAGGGTGCTTGCGGCGGGTCTCCTTGTAACGCTTTATCAGCACCTCGTCGCTTGCGTCCAGAAAGAGAATTGCGGTTTCAAGCTCGTGGTCTTTCAGATAGGACAGACCCTCGTCAAGTTCAAGGAAAAGCTCTCCGCCCCGTATGTCGGTAACGATGGCGACCTTTTTCATCTGTCCGTTTGCAATGCATATTTCCGCAAATTTGGGTATGAGCTGAGGAGGAATATTGTCAATGCAGTAGTAGCCGATATCCTCCAGAACGTTTACCGCGCCTGATTTTCCCGATCCCGAAAGACCCGTTACTATCAGAAATTTCATGCTGTATTCCTCCTTTGTTGTGACCGTTCGTTAAAGCTTTTTATCCGTAATTATAAGCGGCTCGCATTCAAGAACGTAGCCTGTTTTTTCCTTTACGGTATCTTTCACAAGCTGTATCAGCTCCATAAGCTGCTCAAAGCTTGCGTTTCCCTTGTTGATAATGAAGCCGCTGTGCTTTGTGCTGACCTCAGCGTCGCCGACGTGGACGCCTTTCAGTCCGCACTGTTCTATCAGCAGGGAAGCGTAGCTGCCCTCGGGACGCTTAAATGTGCTCCCCGCGCTTGGGTATTCCAAAGGCTGCTTGGAGCGGCGTTTTTCGAGTATAGCCTCCATGTCCGCCTTTATTTTGTCTTTGTCGCCATTGGTGAGACGGATATCCGCAGACAAAACAATTTCTCCGCTTTCGGAAAAACGGCTGTGACGGTAGGAAAAATCAAGCTTTTCTGCATCGTACTCTTTGATATTTCCCGACCTGTCCATTGCTTTGACCGACACTGTAACATCTTTCATTTCGCCGCCGTAAGCTCCCGCATTCATGAAAACCGCTCCGCCCAAAGTTCCGGGTATCCCGTAGGCAAACTCCAGACCGCTCAGGCTGTTTTCCATTGCAAAATTACAGATGGACGCGAGAGTCGCTCCCGCAGAGCAGGTCAGAACATCACCGTTTCGGGAAATATCCGAAAAGCCTTTCCCCGAAACAAAAACAACGCCGGAAATACCGTCGGAATCAACTATCAGATTAGAGCCTTTTCCGAAAATGCGGTAGGGTACGCCAAGCCTTTCCGCAAGTGGGATAAGCTTCAAAAAGCTTTCCTCGCCCCGCAGTTCGATCAGCAGATCGCACTTGCCGCCGATTTTGAATGTGGTGTAATTTTTAAGCTCCGCGCCGACTTCGACACGGCACCCCAAAGCTTCGGCAGCCGCCGATATTTCCTCCAAGCCGCTCACCAGTGCGCCCCCGTTCATGTTTATACTTTGTATAGTCTATGCTTTTGAACATACTTTAATGCAGTGCAGTTTTTCGTCCCGGAAAGATGTTTCGGTTACTTCCCGCAAGACGGCGGCATAAAAATATTGCCTTTTTTCGCGGAAATAAACTCGGTAAGTCTGTCCATGTCCGCATTAACCACAAGACGCTCGGGGAAATCCTGTTCGTCAAGCAGTTTAAGAGCGTTGTCAAAATGTCCCACCAGAGTGCAGAAATGGGCGTCCGAATTGACGACCACGGGGACTTCATGCTTCTTGCACAGACGGATAATTTCTTTGTAGTTGTCAGTGGTGTTTTTCCATGTTATGGAGCTTTCGTTTATCTCCACAAGCTTGCCGCATTCCTTGAATTTTTTCAGACATTTTTCGTAGTCGAACTCGTATCCCACTGTAGCGCAGTGACCGATAACGTCAACAAGGGGATTTTCCGCAACGCCAAGATAGAGCCGCGTTATCTCCTCGGGAGAAGCCTTTTTCAGATGATTTCTGTGTATGGACGCGATTATCCAGTCCAGAGCGGCGCATTCCTCGTCGGGAAAGTCTATCGTCCCGTCGTAGTCGATAATGCTTGACTCCGCGCCGAAAATAAGCTTTACGCCCAGCAGCTCACGCGGCAGAGCCTTGTGCAGATTGTGAAAGTGCCACACATGAGGACCGTCCGTTGAGGCGGGAGTGTGGTCGGTTATCGCCAGCGCGGAAAGTCCCGCGTCGCGTGCGTGCTGCGCGTTTTCGAGAACCGTCGAGTAAGCGTGAGTGGAAGCGACGGTGTGGGTGTGTGTATCTGCGATAATTTTCATTCCGATTATCCCTTTGGTATAGATTTGCGGCAGACCCGCAATAATAAGTACATTTGTTGATTTTTATTTTACGATTAATAAATATCCCACTTTTTAATGGTCTCCTTGCGGTCCATGTCAAGACCCAGGTTGTCAAGCAGCTCCTGCGCGGCGTTGTAGCCCATTTTCTTCTGGCGGTTGTTCATAGCCGCAACTTCGAGAATGACCGCAAGATTTCGTCCCGGCTTAACGGGAATGGTGCTGCACGGAACTTTTACGCCGAGAATGGAGGTGTACTCGTTGTCCACGCCCATGCGGTCATAAACCTTTTCGCTGTCCCAAGGCTCAAGCTCCACGATCATGTCGATCTTTTCGGTGACCTTGATCGCGCCCATACCGAACAGACGGCGGGCGTTTACGATGCCTATGCCGCGGATTTCCAGAAAGTGCCTGATATTTTCGGGGGACGAACCAACAAGGCTGATGTTGGAAACACGTCTGATCTCAACCGCGTCGTCGGCAACAAGGCGGTGTCCGCGCTTGATAAGCTCCACGGCGGTCTCGCTTTTACCTACGCCGCTTTCGCCAAGGATAAGCATACCCTCGCCGTATACCTCGATAAGTACTCCGTGACGGGTGATACGGGGAGCAAGGTGCAGATTGAGGAACGCTATCAGCGCCGCCATAAAGCTGGAGGTGCTGTCCTTGCTGCGGAGCAGGGGAACCTCGTACTTTTGGGCAAGCTCCACCATTTCGGGGAAATATGGCAGCTCGCGGGTAATGATAAGGGCGGGGATACGCTGCGCGAAAAGCATATCGAGACGCTCGCGGCGCACGTCCTCGTCAATGGTAGCCATGTAGGCAAACTCCATTTTGCCCACGATCTGAACGCGTTCGTTGTTGAAATATTCATAAAATCCCATAAGCTGAAGTCCGGGACGGTTAAGATCGGTCTCGTTAACCATCAGCTTAGCCGAGTCCTCGGGAAGATAGATAGTTTCAAGGTGAAATTCCTCGATGATCGTTTTAAGGTCTACGTTATATTTTTTTTCAGCCATTCCAATCATTCCTTTTCGATAAACAGTTACTTCTAATTATACATATTTTTAGAAAAATTTCAAGTGGTATTAGACTTTATTGCATATGCCGTAAAAATATTCTGCCGAAAAATATAAAAAAAGATTGCTTTTTTGTGCAATTTGTTGTATAATGTTGGATACGTGGTTTTATGTTTGGGGGAAAGCATTTTGAAAAAGAGATTAATCGTTATGGCTCTGTCCGCCTGCCTGCTGGCGGGGTGCAGTGCGGAGGATACCGCAAATGCAGGGGATAACGTTAATGGCGGGACTGCCGCGGTCACTGCGGAAAGCATGACGGAAATTACGGAAAACGCGGCTGAAACGACCGGAACAACCGAAACAACGGAAGCTTCCGCTGAAACAACAGACGAGACCAAAGCGGAAACGTCCGAAAACGAAGTCACTACAGGAACAAATCCTCTTGATACAGCCGCCGCTTTTGTGGTGGGAGGAAGTCCCGAACCCGATGAAGAAGCTCTTAAGGAAGCGGCTGAACGTCCCGAAGTGACGGCTTACGAGCTTAATTACGCCGAAACGGAGTTTGTCAGCGAGGAGCAGTCCGCGCTGGCGGAATTTTTGTACAAGAACCGAAGCGACGATCAGCTGCGGAGCAATATTGAGCAGTCCCGTGTAAATATTCTTGCCGCTGAACCCGATATCGAGCTTTGGGATTATGAAGTTGTCAACCATGAGTTCTGCGCCGATTTTGACGGAGACGGAAATTCGGAGCTGTTTGTGTACCGCAGCGTAAATCTTGACGAAAGATCGAACTGGGCGTGCTGGCGCGATCTGTGGTATACCGACGGGGAAACGGCGGGAATGCTGTACTATGGTATCGGACGTACAGATATTGCAGGCGTTTTTGAGGCGCAGAACGGCGTCCCATTGATGTACATAGTACCCGATATTCTCATGGGGTCGTCCATTCAGACGGCATACTGCGTTTCCGCGGAGGACGGCTCTGCTGACTGGTATGAACTGCCCGAGGACAGGTGCTTTATGTATACTTCCGCGTATAAAGACGGAAATGAAAAAAAGTTTTTGTTAATATACGATACCGATTTTGGTTATGACGATTTCAACTTGGCAATGGGCGCGCATGACTATGATAATTTTGAAAATTTCCAGCAGATAGGCTGGCTGGACGGAGAGCTCGAAATATTGTCGGGATACGGCGCAGAGTAAAATTTATCGGAAACTGCAAAAAACGCTTGCATTTTTGTGCAAATTGTTGTATACTATTCTGTAAACTGTTTAAAATTGTTTCTGAAAGGAAGTATCAGTATGGCGGCGGTTGGATTTATCGGCGCGGGAAACATGGGTTATGCGATAATCAAGGGCATTTGCGGAAGCATAAAGGACGGCGATCTGTCCCTGTACGCTTACGACGTTGCCGCGGCGGCTCTGGAGCGTCTGGCTGAATTCGGCGTTAAGCCCTGTTCAAGTGAAGCCGAGCTTGCGGAGAAGTGCGATTACATTTTTCTTGCGGTAAAACCGCAGCAGCTCGATACCGTTATGGACAATATCGGCGGAGCGGTCACAAAGGATAAGGTAGTTATTTCCATCTGCGCGGGAATTACAGCGGACTATATCTGCTCAAAAACTCTTCCCGAGGCAAAGGTGGTTCTGGTAATGCCCAATACGCCCCTGCTTCTGGGCGAGGGGGCTTCCGCTCTTTCAAGGAACGGAAACGTTTCGGACGGCGAGTTTGAGTTCGTGAAGAATATCTTCGCTTCCTGCGGAAAGGCGGCTGTTGTCCCCGAAAACAAAATGAAAGAGATAATCGCCGTAAACGGAAGCAGTCCCGCGTTTATTTACCTTTTCGCAAAGGCGTTTATCGACTACGCGGATTCGGTGGGTATCGACAGCGGGGCGGCAAAGGAGCTTTTTGCGCAGTCTCTTGTGGGCTCTGCGAAAATGCTTACCGATTCGGGGTATACTGTTGATGAGCTGATAAAAATGGTGTCCAGTCCCGGAGGAACAACTCTTGCGGGTCTTGACGAGCTTTACAAGGGAAAGCTGGAGGAGACGGTGACGAAAGCCTGCGAAAGCTGTACCCGCCGCGCTTACGAGCTTTCCAAGTAGGGGACGTTCTTAAACTAAACTTGTCCGCATAGACTTTACTAAATAAAAAAGTAAAGGACGGTCACTATGACGGACAACCATATCGTTCAAAAAAAGAGATCCGACGGACGGCTCACTCTGCTTACCGCGCTTTATTTCGCGGGAGTTTTTCTGGGCGTGATACTGTACGGCGCTCTCAGCGGGGAGCGTCTCGACGCGCTTAACGACATCACGGGAAGCTTTGTTTACGGCAGGTTAAATCACACCTTTTGGGAAACGCTTGTAAATTCCTTTTCGGGAGCGTTCCTGCTGCTGACGGCGTGCTTCTGGCTTGGCTTCAGCGCGGCGGCTCAGCCTATAGAGCTGCTTGTTCCCGTTTTTCGGGGATTAGGTGCAGGGGTGTCACTGTCGGGAATGTACGGAAGCTTCGGCGCGGCGGGCATTGGAATGTCTGCGGTGCTTATAATTCCGGGGGCGGTGCTGTCAGCGTTCGCGCTGATAATCGCCGCAAGGGAGGCTCTGGAGCTGTCGGGAAAGATATTTTCGCTGGTTTTCGGCAGGAATTCCGCTGCCGGCGGGACGATAGATTTTCGTCTGTATATCACAAAATTCGCAATATTGTTTATTATCCTCACGGTGTCGTCCCTTGCGGACAGCCTTGCGACCTTTATTTTCGCGGGCTTCTGGACGCGTCTGCTGTGAGGCGTGAAAACGTAAAAACGGGGAAGTTACTGTAAAGGAGCTGCAATTTTTGGCATTATTTGGTTATGATTATGAAAAAGCGGGACGGGGCGTTTCCAAGAACGCGCCGAAGAAAAAAGCCTTTTTCGAGTTCTGGGAGATGTACTTCAGGTACGCGTGGAGGCTTATCAAGCTTAATATGCTGACGTTTATTTTCTGTATCCCGATAATTACGATAGGTCCTGCGCTGGCGGGAATGACGCGCGTCCTGCGGAAATATTCGCTGGATAAGAACGCGTTTACTTTCCACGATTTCTGGAAAGGCTTTTCCGAGAACTGGAAGCTGTCCCTGCCTGTGGGCATACTGGACACGCTGTTTGCGATGTCTGCGGTGTCGGCTATGTACGTTTACCCCAAAATGGCTCAGGCGGCTGAGTCGGGAGGATTTATCTACACGATATTCTGTGTTATCTCCGTAAGCTTCGCGCTTACGCTGTTTATGATGAATTTCTATATTTTTCCGATGATAGTCTCTACGGAGCTGGGCTTTAAAAATATAATCAAAAACAGCTTTTTCCTGACCTGTATCGCGCTGAAAAAGAATTTTATCACTCTTGTTTCGGTTGCGGCAGTTGCGGCTATACTTTTTGTTATGTCGATAACGAATGTTCTTTCACTGCTGCTGATACCGTTCTGGGCAATCACTTTTATCGGATTTATTATAATGTTCAATTCTTACCCGCAGATACAGAAGTACGTTATAAATCCATACTATGAGGAGCGGGGAATGGATAATCCCGAGTACGATTACCTCAAGCCTCTGAGCGCGGAGGAAAGCGTTTTCACCGACCGCGGCGGCGAGGAAATACCCATCGAGGGCGGAAAAAAGAAAAAAGGAAAAATTATTTCGTAAAAACCCTTTACAAATCGGTTTTTATGTGTTATAATAATTTTTGTCTTGTTTTGAATGAATAAGACAGCCGTCTGCTTGGTTTGCGGAGTAAGCCCGTTTCGGGACTCCCTTTGAGGGGATAACGCCTGCCGTTTACTATGCTGACGGGGAAATCTATAAAAGAGGTGTTTTCATCATGATGAGAAAAGAAGAAAAAACAGCCGTTATTGAGGCTAACAGAACCAGTGAAAACGATACCGGTTCTCCCGAGGTGCAGATCGCGATACTCACAAAGAGGATCAACGACCTTACCGAACATCTGAAGGTCCACAAGAAAGACCACCACTCCAGAAGAGGACTTCTGAAAATGGTTGGTCACAGACGTAATCTTCTCAACTACCTTGCAAAGAAGGATATCAACAGATACCGTGCAATAGTTGAAAAGCTCGGTCTGCGTAAGTAAGATCATGCCGAAGGCAGAAAGTAAGGGCGAAAGCCTTTACTCTGCCTTTTTGTGCTTCTCTTGCTTCTTGTGAAGCTGACAAAATAAGGAAATATCAGACGGCAGTTGTTTAGCATTAAATCGTACCCGTGATATCGGCGGGCAGGATTTATTGCTAAAGCTGCGGTCTGTTAAAATCGGACGCGCCGCACTTAAACGGGCGTCTTTAACAGGAGGAAAAAATATGTTTGATAATCACAGAATTTTCAAGACCACCTATGCGGGCAGAGAAATGACAATCGAGACAGGCAAGACCTGCGAGCTTTCCAACGGTTCGTGCTGGGTTCGCTACGGCGAGACCGTTGTTATGGCTAACGTTACCGCAAGCGTTAAGCCCAGAGAGGGTATCGACTTTTTCCCTCTTTCCGTTGACTATGAGGAAAGACTTTATTCCGTGGGACGTATCCCCGGTTCGTTCATGAAAAGAGAGGGCAAGCCCAGCGAAAAGGCTATCCTTACTTCCAGAGTTGTTGACAGACCTATCCGTCCGCTTTTCCCCAAGGATATGAGAAACGACGTTTCCGTTGTAATGACGGTGCTTTCGGTCGATCCCGATTATTCTCCCGAGATCTGCGGCATGATCGCAACTTCCGTTGCTATCTCCATTTCCGATATTCCTTGGAACGGTCCTATCGGCGGCATCAGCGTGGGACTTGTTGACGGCGAGATCGTACTTAATCCTACACTTGCTCAGCGCGAAAAGACCGATCTGAATCTTACCGTTGCGGGTACAATGGAAAAGATCGTTATGATCGAAGCAGGCGCAAACGAAGTTGACGACGACACCATGCTGAAAGCTATCCTGACAGGTCACGAGGAGATCAAGAAGATAGTTGCTTTCATTTCCGATATCCAGAAGGAGATCGGAAAGAAGAAGTTCGAGTTCGAGTCCATGGAGGTTGACCACGACCTGTTCGACGCTATCGAGGCTCTCGTCGGCGAAAAGGTAAAGGTTGCTCTCGACACAAACGACAAGAATATCCGTGAGGAGCGTCTCAATCCTATCAAGGACGAGGTTCACGAGAAGTTCGACGAGCAGTATCCCGAAAAGATTGCTATGATCGACGAGTGCATCTACAAGCTCCAGAAGAAAATTGTCAGAAACTGGCTCTATGAGGGCAAGCGCGTTGACGGCAGAGGTATCGACGAAATTCGTCCCCTTGCCGCAGAAGTCGGAGTTCTTCCCAGAGTTCACGGTTCTGGTCTCTTCACAAGAGGTCAGACACAGGTTCTTACCGTTGCGACCCTCGGTCCCGTAAGCGATTCCCAGAGAATTGACGGTCTGGACGAAGAGGACAGCAAGAGATATATGCACCACTACAATTTCCCCTCATACTCCGTTGGCGAAACAAAGCCCAGCAGAGGTCCCGGACGTCGTGAGATCGGTCACGGCGCGCTTGCAGAAAGAGCTCTTGAGCCTGTAATCCCTCCCGTTGAGGAGTTCCCTTACGCTCTCAGACTTGTTTCCGAGGTTCTTTCTTCCAACGGCTCTACATCTCAGGGTTCTATATGCGGCTCCACACTTGCTCTTATGGACGCAGGCGTGCCTATCAAAGCTCCCGTTGCGGGTATTTCCTGCGGTCTTATCACAAGAGACGATGGCAGCTTCATGACAATGGTTGACATTCAGGGTCTTGAGGACTTCTTCGGCGACATGGACTTCAAGGTTGGCGGTACTCACAAGGGTATCACAGCTATTCAGGTGGATATCAAGGTTGACGGACTTACTCCCGAGATCATCAAGGAAGCCTTTGCGAAAACTCACAAGGCAAGAGACTATATACTTGACGAGATCATGCTGAAAGCTATTCCCGCTCCGAGACCGGAGGTTGGCAAGTATGCTCCCAAGATGCTCCAGACCAAGGTTCCCGTGGACAAGATCCGCGAGGTTATCGGTCAGGGCGGCAAGGTCATTCAGAAGATCTCCGCTGACTGCAACGTTAAGATCGACATCAACGACGACGGAAACGTATTCATTTCGGGTATCGACATGGACAACGCCAAGAAGGCTCTCCAGATCGTGGAGACCATTGCAAACGACCCCGAGATCGGCGCTATCTACAAGGGCAAGGTCGTTCGCATAATGAACTTCGGTGCGTTCGTTGAGATCGCTCCCGGCAAGGACGGTCTGGTACACATCTCCAAGCTGGACAAGCAGCGCGTTGAAAAGGTTGAGGACGTTGTTTCCGTCGGCGACGAGATCGTTGTAAAGGTAATGGAGATAGACAGTCAGGGCAGGATCAATCTTTCCAGAAGAGACGCTCTTGCGGATATCGAGGCTAAGAAAAATAATTAAGTAATTTTTGCGGGACATGGGTATGGAGCTGTACGGCTCAGCCATTGTCCCGCAATTTATTGATAAACAAAAAACGCTTCTTTCAATCTGATTTCATGAAAGAAGCGTTTTTCGATTGAGTCTATAAATGGGGGTTCAGGCTGAAATTAAATACGCTGCGGAAAATTATCCGATAAACATCTGGGTCCAGTAATTTCCGCCGGAAACATAACCAACGCCGATTTCCTTGTAGGAGGAGTTGAGAATGTTTGCTCTGTGACCCTCGGAGTTCATCCAGGCGTCAACTACCTTTTCGGGAGTGCTGTAGCCCATTGCAATGTTTTCGCCTGCGGTTCTGTAGCTTATACCGAAGGTCTTCATCATATCAAAGGGACTGCCGTATGTAGGCGAGGTGTGGCTGAAATAGTTTTTGTCCTTCATGTCCTGGGACTTTGCTCTTGCAACGCCGCTAAGCTCGGTGTTGAGCTTAAACGAGGAAAGACCGTACTCCGCGCGTATTTCGTTTACAAGCTCCACTACCTTTTTTTCGTAATCGGAAACGGTGCTGATGCTTGTGTCGGTATTGCCCGGAGTTGTTACGTTGCAGTTGCCGCCGGGACAATTATTGTCTGTCGGCTTCTGATAGCAGTTGCCGTCGGGACAATCATTGTCGGTCGGCTTCTGGAAGCAGTTGCCGTCGGGGCAGTAATTGTTATTCGGCTTCTGGGAGCAGCTGCCGTCCGTACAGTTATTGCCGCTGGGCTTCTGGGTATTGCCGGGCTTTTGGGCATTGCTGTTATTCTGGTTTCCCGTGCAGTCGGGAAGCGTTATTCCGTATTGTTTCAGAATGTCAAAACAGGAAGAATAATTTTTGAACAGGCTGTTAATGTCATTGCTGCCAAGGTTTCCGCAGGATTTGGAATTGGAGACAATATATGTCTTTACTCCGCCGCAGTTAGCCGCGCTTGCGGGAACTGCTGTTCCTATTGCGATAGCTGCCGCTCCGACAGCGGCGATGGCGCATTTTAAAGTCCTTTTCATTTTGTTATACCTCCTAAAACAAGTTTCCCTGAAAATCATTGGATTGCGGCAAACGTCCGACCGAACCGAGAAATATGCGGAGCATTCCGACCGCGTACAGCAAATCTCCTTTCAGATTTGTATTTCTCTTTTTCTCTTTCTCTTTCTTTTTATTCAGCCCGTTCTCCACGGCAGAAATGCACAAGTTTCCTCAAATTCGGATAAGAACTAAATTCTTTGACAGCATTTCAATGTTTTTCAGTAATTTGAAAGCCATTTAATTTCTCTGCTTTCTGTATATATTATATCTTGTATTTAGGAAAATTTCAAGCCACAATATATGGGAATG
Organism: Oscillospiraceae bacterium; assembly: GCA_029067895.1. Classification (GTDB taxonomy): domain Bacteria; phylum Bacillota; class Clostridia; order Oscillospirales; family Ruminococcaceae; genus RGIG8773. Next base: position 31,316 of record JAIEDQ010000167.1, read on the forward strand.
TTATTGGAATTTCCTTTATCGGAAGCAATTTTCTCAAAAGCGTAAGTTTGCCTGACTACGCTTCGGAAATATGGATACCGCGCCGCATAAACGCTTCATATTTGGCGGCATGAAGCGTTTATACGGCGCGGTTTGCGGTGTGCTGACACTATCCGAAAGATTCGGTCTGCAAAGTGTCGGCACATTCTAATTATTTTCGGGCGGTGTGAAAAGGAAATCGAAGCTGCCCTTTTCGGTTTTCAGACAGGTCTCAAGCACGTTTGCGTACAGCCTGAGCTTGCGGTAGGTGCTTTCGCTGTCGGCAGGGAAGAACGAGATGTCCAGCAGAAAGGTGAGCATGGCGACTATCATTTCCGCACTCTCCTTAGGCGCTTCAGTGTGTATGGAGCCGTCCGCCTGACCCTCGGCAAGTATGGCGGTAAGTATTGGCGACACAGTCTTTATCGCCGTCATCATCATCTTGTGGTGGAGCAGCAGGTCGTCCTGAACGTGGAGGGGCAGGATAACGTTCTTGCTGCTGTCTCTGAACTCCTCGGCAAGTATCGAACGGAACAGGGTCTTTAGCTTTTCCATGACGGAGCTTTGTCCGCCTGCGTTTGCAAAATATTCCCTTATCGCTAAGGAGTAGCTCCGCTCGATAACGGCGTCGATTATCTCGTCTTTGCTTTTGAAGTAATAATATATGCTGCCCTTGCCTATGCCCGCGTTTTTGGCGATCATGTCAACGGTTATATCCCGAACGGGATTTGTCATTCCGCACATAAGCTCCTCGGCGGAATTTAAAATTATATCGGTTTTATTTTTCATTTCCGTCCTCCGTTTTCAGGTATGGAGTAATTTATGGCAATGCCGCACAGAAACGCGCTTGTTCAGTCCAAGACCGAACGTCGGATTTTTTGTCAGATGCTGTCAAAAAATCCTCAGGCAGATGTGCGGGAAAAGCGTTAGCTATCCTTTGGAAATATTGCTGTATATTATTGTAGCACAAAAAAAATCTTTTTTCAATAGAAAATTTAGTCAAAAAGTAAGTTGACCGCCGGTCGAAAAAATGGTATAATTAGCTAAAGAAATTCGACCGACAGTCGAAAATCCGCGCACTATAGCATAAACCATCGGAAAATCCAAAAAAACGTCGGGAAAGGAGGACTCATTTTCTCACAGGAGAAAATGGTCGCAAACATGAAAAAAGTACTTTTCGGAGCAGCTGCCATAGGAACGGCAGCATTGGGAACAGCCTGTACGGCGGGTGCGGTTACCCTTTTTAACAGGGTGATCCCGCGTCAGGACGTTTTAAGAGTTGACCTTAACGAAATGGCTGACATGGCTAAATGGGAGGAATACAAGAAGATAATCACTCCCAGCAAGGAATGGCTTTTGGCTCAGCCGCTGGAGCATCTCACTATCACTTCCCGCGACGGGCTTACGCTTCACGGCGATTTCCTTTCTGCCGAATATCAGACCAACAAGCTTGCAATATGCGGTCACGGCTACACAGGCTGCGGTCTTAAGGACTGCGCCGCTATCTCGGTTTTTTTCCACAAAATGGGGTATAATTGTCTTATAGTGGATCACAGGGCGCACGGAAAAAGTGAGGGAGACTACGTTGGCTTCGGCATCCTTGACAGGTACGATATGAAAGCTTGGGTTGACTGCATGGAGCGCAGATTTGAGGGCAACGCGGAGATAGTCCTTTACGGCGTGTCTATGGGCGCAACTATCGCGCTTATGACTGCGGGACTTTCAAGCCTGTCACGGTGCGTAAAGGCTGTAATCGCGGACTGCGCATTTACCTCTCCTTACGACGTTTTTGCACATATACTCAAAAGAGACTACCACCTGCCGCCTTTCCCCATAATGAATATAAACGAGGCAATGTGCCGTTCTAAAGCGGGCTACGGCTTCAAGGATTACTCCACTCTCGACGCGGTGCGCTCGACGGGTATCCCGATACTGTTCATTCACGGCAGGGAGGACGATTTCGTCCCGCTTTGGATGTCGGAGGAAAACTACAAGGTCTGCCGTTCAGCCAAGGATATTCTTATTGTTGACAACGCGGCGCACGCGGCTTCCTACTACGAGAGCAGGGAAACCTACGAAGCAAAGGTCAGAAGCTTTCTTGAAAAATACGTCGGATAAGTTGATAACGGAGGTTTAATATGAAAGAGATCAATATCAACGGCGCGGTCATGAAATGCTACCCGCTCTGCGCCGCACAGAGGCTTCACAATTACACTATCAAGTTTTGTCCCACACAGGTGCTTTGTATCGGCACTGGTCTGTACGTTCAGCAGGACGTTGACTTCTCGGTGCTGAAACAGGCGATCTATAAGGGCTACGAAATGTTTGAAACAATGCGTCTGAGATTTGTTCAGGACGAGGAGGGCGAGGTCTATCAGTACATTTCTCCCTTTGAGGAGAGGGAAATTCCCTTTGTGGATTTCTCCACATGGAACGAAGAGGACGCTCACAACGAAATGCGTAAATGGACAGCGATCCCTTTTGCGCGGTTCAATTCACCCATGAACCAGGTGGTCATGGTAAAGCTCCCCGGCGGCTACAACGGCATTTATCTTAAAACAGACCACATGACTATGGATTCAAGCTCCATTATCGGCTTCAATAAAATAGTGCTTCAGACATACTGTTCGATGATGTACGACTATGAAAAGCCCGCGCCGATGCGTTCCTATATCGCGCAGCTTGAAAAGGATCTGGCGTACGAGGCAGGCTCTCCTTTGAAAAAGAAGGACGAGGAATACTGGGACAGCGTTATCTCCGAAAGTGAGCCTATGTACACAGACTTTGCGGGACAGGGACGGCTTCTTACACAGCGGCGGGAAAACAACAATCCCGACCAGCGTTACGCTATGGTAATATCAAAAAGCCCCGTTGCTTCCATATCGGTTTTTCCTCTTGAAAAGGAAGCTTCAATGCGGCTGATAAAATTCTGCGAGCTGTACAGAGTGCCTATGGCTTGTCTGCTGCTTATGGGTCTGCGAACCGTTCTTTCAAAGTTCAACGACAACGAAAAGGACGTTTCCGTAAAGACCTGCGTATCCCGACGGGGTACGGTCGCGGAAAAATACTGCGGCGGCACGAGAATACACTTTTTCCCCATGCGTACCGTTATGGAGCCTGAAATGACGTTCCTTGACGGAATAAAAATGATACAGACGGAGCAGAACAAGATATTCCGTCACGTTAATTTTGACCCTATCGAAATGACAATGAAGCGCAATAAGCACTGGAACATTACCCCCGGTTCAAGCTATGAGAGCATTTCGCTGACATATCAGCCCCTTACCTCTCAGAAAGCCTCCGAGGATATGCCCGACATTCCCTATAAGAGTATGTGGTACACCAACGGCGTTGCGGGTCAGCCGCTGTATCTTACGGTAATGCACCGTCCCGAGGACAACGGTCTGAACTTCAATTTCGAGTACCGCGTAGACGCTGTTTCCAAAGAGGAAATGGAATATTTTTACTATTACCTCTGCCGCGTGCTTTTCAGAGGCATAGAGGACGAAAACCGCACTATCGGCGAAATACTTGACATGATATGATCAATTAAAATAATTTTGAGGAGGACACGAAAATGCTTGAAAAGATCAAGGAGCTTATCTGCAATTACGTTGAGGTAAACCCGGAGGACATTACCGAGGATTCCCGCTTTATCGAGGACTTGGGCTTCAATTCCTACGACTTTATAAGTATGCTGGGAGATCTGGAAACAGAGCTGGAAGTTACGGTCGATGAGAACGAGATCATGGAAATCCACACCGTAGGAGAAGCCGTTAAGTATCTCAATAAATTAAAGGAGAATTGAAATGGACAAGAATAAAGTTAGGTCAATAGCAGATCTGGTACGCGAGTCGGCAAAGGAATACGGAGACAAGGTTTTTCTGAAAGAACTGGTTGGAGGCGGCGTAAGCGAAAAATCCTTCAATGATTTTTACGGCGACGTCCGCAGATTTGCGGGATACGTTTCCGAGAAGTACCCCGATGCTATTCACACGGCGGTGATCGGTCCGTCAAGCTACGGCTGGCTTGTAAGCTGGTTCGGAACGGTCGGCGGCGGAAACACGGCTGTGCCTCTTGACGCACAGCTGTCGCCTGAGGACATATGCGAGCTGCTCGTAAGAAGCGACACGGATATTTTCTGCTACGATCCGCGGTATGAGAAAATGATACCTGCGGTAAAGGCAAACTGTCCCAACGTAAAGGAGTGCATTTCCTTTGCGGAGCTGCCCAAGCTTCTTGAAAGCGCAAAGCCTGCGGAGCTTCCCGACGTTCCTGCGGACAGGCTTGCGGCGATCGTTTATACGTCAGGCACAACGGGAAAAAGCAAGGGCGTTATGCTGCTGAACGGAAACTATATCGACAATGCAATGTGTCAGGACAACGAGGCGACCTCCGACGACGTTATGCTTTCGGTACTGCCCATACATCATATTTACTGCTTTACCTGCGACGTTCTTATATCTCTTCGGTACGGCATTACCTTGTGCTTAAACGACTCGCTGATGCACATACCGCAAAACCTTAAACGCTTCGCTCCCACTGCGATACTGATAGTTCCCATGATCGCGGAGACTATGTACAAGCAGATCAAGGCGGCTGCTGCACAAAATCCTAATGTTCCAATTGCCGCAATAGCGCAGAACGTTTTCGGCGGCAGACTTAAAACGATCTACAGCGGCGGAGCGTATCTCCGTCCCGAGCTGCAAAAGGCGTATATTGACATGGGCTTCATTATGGCGCAGGGCTACGGCATGACGGAGTGCGCTCCCAGAATTTCCACCGCCGATCCCGACGACAAATCATGCGCTGGCGATGTTGGAGTTATCGTGAACGGCTGTACTGTCAAGATCGAGGACGGTGAAATACTTGTAAAAAGTCCGTCGGTAATGGCGGGTTACTACAAGGACGAGGCGGCAACTGCGGAGGCTCTTACTCCCGACGGCTGGCTCAGAACAGGCGACCTTGGCTATGTGGACGAGAAAAACCGCATTTTCATTACGGGCAGAAAGAAAAACCTTATCATTCTTTCAAACGGCGAAAACGTTTCTCCCGAGGAGCTGGAAAACAAGTTTGCGGGTCTTGATTTTGTGGCGGACGTTCTCGTCTACAGCGAGGACAGCGTTATTACCGCGGAGATTTTCCCCGCTCCCGAAGCGATGAAAAATATGTCCGAAAGCGAGCTTGAAGCGACTCTGCGCGAGGCTGTTGACGCCATCAACAAGACGGTCATTCCCGCAAAGGCGATACGCCGTCTGCGCATAAGAGACGTTGAGTTTGAAAAGACCACGTCCAAGAAAATAAAACGCAGTCAGCCTGTAAAGGGCAGACAGATACAGTAAAGGAGTATTATCATGACCTACGAGGAGATTTTTTCCAAATCAAAGGAGCTTATTATTGCCAACGATGCAAGCGGCATAAAGGAGCATCTTGCGGTAGAGGTTGACATCACAGGCGAGGGCGCAGGCGCGTTCTATATCGAGCTGAACAACGGAAAGATCGCCGTTGAGCCGTACGAGTACTACGACCGCGACTGCAAGCTGATAATTTCGGGAGAGAATTTCATAAGCATTTGCAACGGCTCTCTCGACGCTGTAAAGGCGTTCACAAACGGCAGTCTCAAGATAGAGGGCGACATTGACAAGGCTCTGAAAATGTCGGAGATATTCAACGCCGTAAAAGAAAAAAATGAGGCAAATGCAGCAAAAACGGAGACAAAATCCGCTCCCGCAAAAAAGACCAAGAAATAAGCTCAATAAAAAATTCAGTCCGCTCGGTATCAGCTAAAGGATACCGAGCGGACTTATTTTTATGGAGCTTGTCTTTCGGAAGTTATTCTTGTATAGGAAAATCATTCCTCAAACGGTACAAAGGAGACGCTTTGGTACTCCGCGGTAAGGGGCATTTTGCTGTCGTCAAAGGCGTTGAGCCAGCCGTCCACGCCTGTGCCGCACCATGCGTTCATCATGATCTTGCTTTCCGTAACGGGGATATTGCTGTCGGCGGAGTAAGCCTCAGCGCCGTCCACGAACCAGGTTATCTTGCCTTCACGCCACTCAAAAGCGTAGGTGTGGAAATCCTCCGAAGCGTCGAAGCCCAGATCGTACAGATACTCATGGTTTCCCACGCCGTTTGTGAAGTAGTTGAACTGTACCTTTGTGGTATCCTTGCCGAGAATTTCAATGTCTATCTCGTCCCAAGGATTGCCGTCGGAGGGACCCGTGTATGTAAAGAACGAGGATACAACGCCGTCGTTTTTGATAGCTTTCATGGTTACCTCATAACGTCCGTAGCCGTAAAAATCCTTTGAGCGGTACTCTCCGCCGGAGTAAGGGACAGTCTTTACAAGGCTTGTGTCCTCGTTGATGATAAGCTGCATTTTTCCGTTTTCAAAGGTGCAGTTATCCGCACGCCATGTTACGTTGAACATACTTCCGTTGCACCAGCCGTCTGCCGCCTCAAACAGTCCCGAGCTGCCGTTTTCAAAGCTTACGGAAGAAATGTCCTCCGCCTGAACCTGAACTTCAGCCTGAGTTTCGTTTGCTTCGCTTTCTCCTCCGGTTTTTTCGCAGGAGCAGAGCGTTAACGGCATTGCCGCCGCTAATGCAATAGCAAAAAGACCTGCCTTAAAATTTGGTTTCTTCATAACTGTGACCTCCGTAATATTTTTGTTTTTCATAATTATACAGTCCCGACGTTTTGGGGTATATAATTATTTTGCTATAACTGTAATTATTTTGTCTTTTTTGTCCTGTCCTTTTTGTCTGCGCTCCAGTTTGAGCGGTAGTATTTTTTGCGGAATTCGTTTGGTGTCATTCCCGTGTACCTTTTAAACGTACTTATAAAGTGGCTGTGGGAATTGAATGCAAGGTAGTTTCCTATGTCAAGGGGAGTGTAGTCGGAATATTTCAGCATATTCTGAGCGGTCTCCACCCTTTTTACGGCAATATAGGTACAGATAGTAACGCCTACCTCGCTGTGGAAAAGTCTCGACAGATAGGAGGGACTCAGCGCGGCGTACTCGGCGATATCTTCCTCAGATATCTTCGAGTGGAGATGGTCGTAGATGTAGTCCATAGCCATTATGACCGGCTTTGAATAGACCGTACCCTTGGCTATCCTGCTCATCTGCTTTGTAAAATCAAGAATAGCTTCTCTGTGAAGCGCATGTATCTCTTCCGCGCGGGAGCATTTATCCGCTTTAAGTATGTACAGGTCGCTCAGGGTGTAAGCAGTCTCCATTTCCATTCCGCCCTCAACGCAGAAGCGTGTTATAAGGGCAACGGTCACGGTAAAATGATATTTCAGATTTTGTATAGGGTTCTCGGAAAGCGTGCCCGTTCCTCCCGAAGCGAGCGGAGTCATAAGCTGCTTTACCCTTTCGGTATCTCCGCTTTTAACGCAGTCGTAAAACTCAAATTCCTTTTCAAAAGGGGAGTGCTTAAAGGCGTACTCCCTGTTCATAAAGGATTTATAGGTAAGCTCCTTTTCCGATTGAGCCATAGCGTATCTCACCTCTATTACATTATACATCATGGCAAAGAAAATTGCAACAAAATTTTGATAAAAAAAGCAAAAAAATAGTATTATTTGCTGTTCCGTTATGATAAACTGTAATCAGTAAACAACGAACGGTAAATGTAAAAGCGCAGAGGGCTGCGTTAAATCAAAGTAAAAAAAGGAGAGGTTATTATGAAAAATTTGAAGAGAACACTGGCATTTGTTTCCGCTCTTTCCCTTATGGGAACGATGGCTGCCTGCTCGAGTGAGGATAGCAGTTCCGGAAATGCGGAGACATCTGCAACCACCGAGGCTACAGCTCCCAAGGAGCTCAACGAGGAGGACAAGGCTGTCGTAGATCAGATGCTGGAAGTAAGCGATGACGAGAAGCTTGAAAACGGCACTATAAAGTGGCTGTCCTGGTACGACATCAACCCTGCTCAGGGTAAGCCCAAGCTTGCGGCTCTGGAGCTTTTCGAGACCAAATACGGCGGAAACATTGAGTACATCCAGACCACATGGGACAACCGCTTCAACGATCTTTCCACACTTGTTGTAGGCGGAACTTCCCCCGACATCTTCCCCGGTCAGGAAGGCGATACATATCCCAGCCGCGTAATTTCCGGTATGTTCGATCCCTGGGACGATTACCTTGACTTCAACGACGCTGAGCTTTGGACAGAGGGCGCAAAGGCTCTTTCCGACGTACATATGCTGGGCGGAAAGCACTACCTTGTATGCACCACCACAGACTCCAAGTGCATTATGATCTACAACAAGAACACAATCGAAGCAAACGGTCTTGACGATCCCGCAGAGCTGCTTGCCGAGGGCAACTGGACATGGGATACCTTCAGAAATATGTGTCTTGAATACTGCGATCGTGAAAACGACCAGTTTGCATACGACAGCTGGTATTTTGAAACAAACTTCCTGCTCACCACAGGCGTTGCTCCCATCAGCTCGGAGAACGGCGTTATCAAGAGCAACCTCCTCACTCCCGAGATCGAGCGCGCAGAGAACTTTATGTACGATCTGAAGAAAGACGATCTGCCGCTGCCTAAGGCTGAGTTTGAATGGACAGAGCAGCCTCAGCGTATAAGCGAGGGCAAGACATTGTTCTATCCTATCGGAACATGGTCGCTCTGGGAAGCAGATCTGTCTCACTACGGTCAGCCCGGCGAGATAATGTTCGTTCCTATGCCTAAGGATCCTCAGGCTGACAAGTACTACCTGCCCGCAAGCATGGACGCATACGTACTCTGCAAGAACGCTTCCAACCCCGAGGGCGCAGGCGCATTCATGAAGTGCAAGCTTATCTCCGCTAAGAACGAGGACGCTCTTGCTCTCGAAGAAAAGCAGTACCGTGAGGACTACGGCTGGACAGACGAAATGATCGATATGTGGCACACCGTAAGAGAGCTTACCGATGCAAACCCTGTTATCAACATTCACACAGGTCTTACCAAGGATATTGCTGACATTGTTGACGACGGCATCAAGCAGGCTTCCTTCAGCGGCACCGACTGGGCTACAACAAGAGATACCATCAGCGGAGCTACCCAGACCATCATTGACGAGCTCAACGAGCAGATCGCAAAGGAATTCCCCAACAGCTGATTTCCTGAAAGATATCAAAGTATATAAATTGCATCGGGCGGGTTTTATCCCGCCCGCCGCACTAAAATACAACAAATTTTATAATTTGACAACATATTTTATATAGTTATTGGGCGGAAAGTACTATACTGTATACGCAGTTTGCATACAAGGACAACTGTATAAATTCCACGGAAAGGAAAATACTGTATGAAAGAATTTATCGGCTACAAAAGAGGCGTTAATCTGGGCGGCTGGCTTTCCCAGTGCTGCCACGAGACAGCGCACTACGACAGCTTTATCGGCAAGGAGGACATTGACAAGATAGCCTCATGGGGACTTGACCACGTGCGTCTCCCGATCGACTATAACCTTGTTGAGGACAAAGAGGGAAACGTCCTTGAAAAAGGCTATGAGTACATTGACAATGCTATAAAGTGGTGCGGTGAGGTTGGACTTAATCTCGTTCTCGACCTGCACAAGACAGCGGGCTACTCCTTTGACAAGGGCGAGCAGGAAAGCGGCTTCTTTGAAAACGAACAGCTTCGCGAGAGATTTTACCGCTTGTGGGAAAGGCTTGCGGAGCGTTACGGCAAATACAGTGACAGAGTAGCTTTCGAGCTGCTGAACGAGGTCACTGACCAGAGCTGCAGCGATGTGTGGAACGAGTCAATTTACGCCTGCACCAAAAGGATACGCGCCATTGCTCCCGATACGACGATCGTTGTGGGCGGATACTGGCAGAACAGCCCCGACGCGCTTCCCGATATCATAAAGCCTTACGACGACAATGTAGTGCTGTCATTCCACTGTTACGACCCGCTTGAATTCACACATCAGGGCGCAGAATGGGTTGACGGAATGGATCCCGCGTTCAGAAAAAGCTTTGACGGAAACGAGCTTACTACCGAGTTCTTTGCGGGCAGATTTGCAAGAGCTATCGAGACCGCTGAAAAATACGACGCGGCGCTTTACTGCGGCGAGTACGGCGTGATCGACAGGGCTGCTCCGCAGGACGCGCTGGGATGGTACAAAGCCATAAACGGAGCGTTTAAAAAGTTCGGTATCTCACATTCCGCATGGAACTTCAAGCAGAAGGACTTCGGTCTTTCGGACGAATGGATCTCAAGCGTTATCGACGAGCTTGTGAAATATCTGTAATCAGCAGTTTCTTCATAACCTCTTTTTTTAAAAAACAGGCAGGGAAAACTTAAATGTTCCCTGCCTGTTTTATTTGTGCTGTCATCACAGCTCCATACGCATTTCGGTGTTTCCGCGCGGAATAAAGCCCTTTTTCAGATACATAGGCTTGCCCATTTCCGTTGCGGAAAGGTCTATACAGGTGATACCCTCTCTTTTAGCGTCCGAGATAAGCCTGTCCAGAATTTTTGAAGCTATCCCCATGCGGCGGTATCCGTCACAGGTGTACACGTTCATAAGGTAGCAGGTGCTGCCGCTTAAAAAGTGTACGCTTGCAGGCTTCTGGAGCCTTACCATAAATATCACCGCCACGGGTACACCGCCGTTCTCGGCAAAGTATGCGGTAAAGTCCTTTCCTATGTGAGCCTTGAAATATTCGGGAAGCTGAGCGTTCAGCGCGTTTGTCTGCTTTTCTGAAAGCTCACCCTCCACGTCGGTCATGTACAGAAATCTGAAACGGACAAGTGTGTCCACGTCGTTCAGATCAGCCGTTCTTATTGTAATATTTTCCAAGTTTGATCGTCCCCCGTTTTTGCAAAAGCAATCTATCTTTTTTGTTTCTCCTTAATTTTATTCCTGGATATGACACGTAAAATTTGCGACCTCAATGCCGCCGGGACACTTGTTGAAATCCATTTCTATCTCAACGTAATATGTGACCCCGTCAATTGTGTAGGCTTCAAAGCACGGAGTTTTCCACCATGATGTTGAGCAGTAGAAATTCTCGCTGTCGTCAAGAACAAGCTCCTCCAGCTTTCGGTACATTGCAATTCTCGCTTCTGGAGTATCGTCGGCGAACTCCTCTTCGGAAACGATCTCTTTCAGTTCGTCGGAAAGCATTGAATATGTAATTTTGTCCTCCCAGCCGGAAGCGTTTATAGACTGTGCAAATTCTACATAATCCTGCGCCCGTGCCGCGAGGAAACAAAACGCCGCAGCCAGAACTGTCAGTACCGCAAATATCGGCAGAACTATCTTTCCCAATTTTGTCACAATATCACTCCTTAAAGCGAAGCGGTCGGCGGACAGCAACCCGTCCGCCGACAAAGCTTATTCGTTCAGGAACGCACAGAACGCCTTGTAGGTCATGTAGACGTCCGTTTTCGCCACGATCTCGTAGGGAGCGTGCATTGCCAGAACAGGCACGCCAACGTCGATAACGTCCATATCGAGATTTGCAAGATATGCCGCCACAGTTCCTCCGCCGCCAAGGTCTACCTTGCCAAGCTCGCCTGTCTGCCATACAATGTTATTATTTTCCATAAGAGCGCGTACTCTGCCCACAAATTCAGCGGACGCGTCGGAAGTACCCGACTTTCCTCTCGCTCCCGTAAACTTAGTTACCACCACGCCCTTGTTCAGGAAAGCCGCATTGCGCTTCTCCACAACGTCTGGGAAAGTGGGATCGAACGCCGCGTTAACGTCCGCGGAAAGACACTCGGTGTTGGAAATAAGCGTCCTGCCCTTTACGCCGAAGCTGTCCGCAAGGTCGTAAAGGAAGTTTTTCAAGTACGCGGAGCAAAGTCCAGTGTTGCCGTCGCTGCCGGTTTCCTCCTTGTCGGTAAGGCATACCACGGCGGTCTTGTTCACCTTGTCGCAGCCGAGAATAGCCTCCAGAGCGGTGTAGGCGCAGACCCTGTCGTCGTGTCCGTAAGAACCGATAAGACTTCTGTCGAAGCCAACGTCCTTAGCCTTGAACGCGGGTACCATCTCAAACTCAGCCGAAAGGAAATCCGCTTCGGTCAGACCGTACTTTTCATTCAGAACCGCGAGGATATTCAGCTTTACTTTTTCGCTCACATCATCATCGCGGAAAGGTCTCGAACCCACGACAACATTAAGCTCCTCGCCCTTGATGCCCTCCGCAAGAGTACGCTTCACCTGCTCTTGAGCAAGGTGGGGGAGAAGATCGCTCACAAAGAATACTGGATCGTTCTCGTCCTCGCCGATACAAAGCTCAACCTTTGTGCCGTCCTTTTTAACGGCAACGCCGTGAAGCGCAAGAGGCATAGCCGTCCACTGATACTTCTTTATGCCGCCGTAGTAGTGGGTCTTGAAAAGAGCGATATCGTTGTCCTCATAAAGGGGATTTTGTTTAAGGTCAAGTCTGGGAGAGTCAATATGCGCTGCCGCAAGATGTACGCCATTTTCTACGGACTCGGTTCCGATCACAGCAAGAATGACCGCCTTGCCGCGGTTGCAGTAGTAGATCTTGTCTCCCGCTTTAAGGGGCATACCCGCGGTGTACTCCCTGAAGCCCTCCTCCTTTGCAAGAGTAATGGCAGTCTTGGCAGCCTCACGCTCGGTCTTGGAGCTGTCCAGAAAATCCTTGTAGCTTTCGCAGAAATCGTCGCACGCCGCTATCTCCGCCTCGGACATGATAAGAGCCGCGTGTTTTTTCTCCATAAAAAGCTGCTCCTTGAGAAGCTCCGCCTTTGATTTTTCTTTTGACATATCTATCAATCCTTTCGCTTATTTAATTGTTGTATAAGTTAGTATACCCCTCGTAAGCCGTCATAACCTTATTAACGTAATGCTCGGTAGTATCCGAGGGAATTTTATCGAGAGTTTTTCCGTCAGCGCTGTACTTTTTATCCTCCAGCCAGCCGTTAACACTTCCTCTGCCCGAATGGTACGCCGCCAGAGCCGTCCTTTCGTCGCCGTACTCCTCATAAAGAAGCTTCAGCAGAAAGCTGCCATACTCTATGTTGCAGTCGGGATCGTACATATCGTCATAGCATATGTCCCGCTCGTCCTCCATGCGGAATTTTACCCAGTCGAACGCGTCCTCCATAAGCTGCATAAGACCCCGCGCGCCTACGTTGGATTCGGCGTCAGCATTGAAATTGCTCTCGGTCTTGATAACGGCGTATATCAGGTACTTGTCTATCCCCGTCTCGTGTGAAGCTGTCTCTACAGACTCGCTGTACTCGATCGGGTAAATATATTTTTTGCTGAGATTTTCCATATTGCAGACTGTCCAGATGAGCAGTCCCATCAGAATTATTAAAAGAAAGCCGCCAAGCTTTTTAAGCATTGTAGTACTCCTTGACCTTTTCGGCAACCTCCTCCGCCTTTTCGATAAGCTCGCTGACGGATTTGTTGTTCTTTATTATAAAATCGGAATGGTTTATGAAAAATTCCTCGGTGTGCTGGGACGAAAACCTCTCCTTTATCTGCTCGTCGGTAAGACCGTCTCTTGCGGCGATCCTCTCCGTCCTAAGCTTTTCGGGAGCGGTAACGCTTATGATAAGGTCGCAGAAATCGTCCGCCCTGCTCTCAAAAAGCGTGGGAGCGTCGATAAGCACGTATTTTCTTCCCTCGTCTCCGTACTGATTTATCATTTTCAGTATTTCCGAAGTTATGTACGGATAGCTGATCGCGTTGAGCTGCGTAAGCTTTTCACGATCGCTGAATACGATATCAGCAAGCTTCTGCCTGTTCAGAGTTCCGTCATCGTTCAGTATATCGTTTCCGAAGCACTCCGTTGCCTCCGCAAGACAGGGCGAGTCCTTTTCCATAACAGACCGCGCTATCTTATCCGCGTTGATTATCGCAAAGCCCTTTTCGTCGAACACCTTGCATACCGTGGTTTTTCCCGCTCCGCTTTGTCCCGTCAGACCAATTACAGCTGCACCGGCTGACTCGCTCATATTTTCCATTCCTTTCATGTTTCGGTTTTGTCAAAAAAATTTTGTTAAGGCTTGATGATCTCAAATCCCGCCGCTCTCAGCAGACGGTTATAGACCGCAAGTCCCACGCCCTCCGTTGAGGGCATACGCGCGTAGACCTGCTCCGCGCCGATATCGTCAAGCTTTCTCAGGACGGCAAAAAGTTTCGCCGCCTGTTCTTCGGAGGTGTCTCCGTAGGCAATATGGGGTATCATGCACCTGTCCGCTTCACTTCCGAAAAGCATAGCGCACACACCGTCTCCAACCTGGTGATTTACATAATCGAGGTACTGCTCCTCGCTGCCGTCCACTATCACAACGTTCGCTTTCGGCGAATAATGCTTATACTTCATTCCGGGGGAAAGTACCTTTTCCCCCTCTGCGGCAGCTTCGGTAATGTGCTTGTCATGTATGACCTCCGCCAATTCGGACAGTTCTTCCGACGAAACAAATCCCGGTCTCAGAATCCTCACAGCGTCTCCCTCAAAGGAAATTACCGTGCTTTCAACTCCCACGGGACAGCTTCCGCCGTCCACGACTGCGGGGATACGTCCGCTCATATCCGCCATAACGTGGGCGGCTTCGGTGGGACTGGGACTTCCCGAAAGATTAGCCGACGGAGCGGCAAGCGCCTTTCCGCTGTATCTTATAAGACTTCTCGCCGCCTTGTGGCAGGGCATTCTTATCCCCACCGTATTAAGTCCCGCGCTTGTAATGTCGGGAATTTTATCCTTTTTCGGCAGGACCATAGTCAGCGGTCCGGGCCAGAATTTTTCTGCAAGTTTATAGGCAATGTCGGGAATACTGTGCGCGTATTCCTCAAGCTGCGCAATATCCGCAATATGAACGATAAGCGGGTTGTCCTGCGGTCTGCCCTTTGCGGCAAAAATTCTCTCCACCGCACGGGGATTTTCCGCGTCTGCGGCAAGTCCGTACACCGTTTCCGTCGGCATACCAACTATCTCGCCGCGGGCAAGAAGTCCTGCCGCATACCGAAGCTCCTCCTCGGAAGTACCCAAAAGCTTTGTATTGTAGTCCACTTATGCGTCCTCCTGAGTAAGCTGTGCCGACAGCTTCGCCGCCTGATCTGCGGTGGCAAGAGCGTCGATGACCTCGTCCAGACTGCCGTTCAAAATACTTTCAAGCCGATAGAGCGTAAGACCGATCCTGTGGTCGGTAACACGGCTTTCTGGAAAATTGTAAGTCCTTATACGCTCGGAGCGGTTTCCCGTGCCGACCTGTGATTTTCTTTCCGAAGCGATCTTGTCGTTCTGCTCCTCCAGCAAAGCCTCGTACAGCCTTGAACGAAGTATCTTCATAGCCTTGTCCTTGTTTTTGTGCTGGCTGCGTTCGTCCTGACACTCCACCACAACGCCTGTGGGAAGATGTGTTATACGGACAGCGGATTCGGTCTTGTTGATGTGCTGACCGCCCGCGCCCGAAGCACGGAACACGTCTATTTTCAGATCGGTGGGAGCGATCTCCAGCTCCACCTCGTCCGCCTCCGCAAGCACCGCAACCGTTACCGTGGAGGTGTGAATGCGTCCCTGGGACTCGGTCTCGGGAACTCTCTGAACACGGTGTACACCGCTTTCATACTTGAAGCGGGAGTACGCGCCGTCGCCCTCAACCGAGAAGCTTACCTCCTTGAAGCCGCCAAGCTCGGTCTCGTTTGAATTGAGTATCTCGGTTTTCCAGCGACGAGCCTCGGCGTACATAGTGTACATACGGTAAAGCGAACCCGCAAAAAGGGAAGCCTCCTCGCCGCCCGCGCCGCCGCGTATCTCTATGATAACGTTCTTGTCGTCGTTGGGGTCTTTGGGGAGCAGCAGTATCTTCAGCTCCTCGTTCAGGGTCTCCAGAGCCACTCTGCTCTCGTCAAATTCAAGCTGGGCAAGCTCTTTCATTTCCTTGTCGCCGCCTGCCTCGTCCAGAAGCTCTTTCGCGTCCTCCATTGTCTTTTTGCACCTGATATATTCGCGGTACTTCTCCACAACGGGAGTAAGGTTCTTGTATTCTTTCATCAGAGACGCGTAAAGCTTGTTGTCGCTTATAACTTCTGGGTCTGTAAGCTTATTGCTGATCTCCTCGTATTTCTGCTCTGTGAGCTTTAATTTTTCAAACATTGGGATATTCCTCCTGTACTAACCACATTAAAATTCCATTAAAGTGTACAGAATAGCTAAGCTTTCCCGTCGTCCGACCGCTCCACGGACTTGATATTTTTCTCTATCTTGCTTCTGGGTATCATAAATTCGTGTCCGCACCCGCCGCATCTAAGCTTGAAATCCATGCCCGATCTCAGCACAAGCATACGGGAGCTTCCGCAGGGGTGTTTCTTTTTCATTATCAGAATATCATTCGGGCGAACGTCCATAAAAATTTCCTTTCCAGTCGATAAGAAATCAAAATATATTATACCACATTTTACCGTGCAAAGGCAATTATTTTCTGCAATATTTTCAGAAAATTAAAACAAACTATACAAAGACGTGAAAAATACGCTGAAAAATCAGCGATATGCACAAATTATCCAAAAAGAAAGGTAAACCGACCATGAAAATAATTGCAAGCTTCGACTCTCCCGACAGCGCGGATTTCGCCGCGGGAGCCGTAAAAAGAGCCATATCTCCGCTTTCGACCATTTCCACCAAGGAGCGTTATCCCTCCTACGGAAATATAGGTCTCAACGTTTTTTCTGCCTATAACGTCGTTTCCACAACGCCGACCTACTCCATGCCCATCTATACACCCTCGGAATTTTCCCTCAGCCAAGACATCAGCAGACAGGCTGACTATCTCCACAACGACCATATCCTCGAAGTGGTCTGCCGCAAGGAGGACTATCCCGTCGTGTCAAAAATTATTATTGCCCACGGGGGCAGAAACATTTCCAAATTATAGAATATCCCTTTTGACCTCCGCATAAGATTGAAAAGCGGATAAAATTCAATCAAAACTCGGGAGGTACAAAATGAGTAATTACTATCCGGAGGGCGCGCTTTTCATGTCGCCCGACAACCAGAACAGCATAAAATCAATTTTCGCTTTGCAGGAGGCTATGGCTCAGGAGAAAATACTCGAAGCGCGGGTAACGATGTGCGACAGCGACCATAATCTCCATGTGGAATTTCCCTGCGCAGGCAGTGCAGTCTGCGCGGGAATTATCCCCCACGACGAGGGCGCTCTCGGAATTGCCGACGGTACAACAAAGGATATCGCTCTTATCACAAGGGTCAATAAGCCCGTCTGCTTCAAGATAAAGCAGATACGAAAAAACGATTCGGGAAGCTATACCGCTATTCTGTCCCGCCGTGAAGTCCAGCAGGAGTGCATGGAGAATTTCATTTCCCGCCTTTCTCCGGGTGACATAATCCCTGCCCGCGTCACTCATCTCGAACAGTTCGGCGCGTTTGTGGACATAGGCTGCGGCATACCGTCCCTGATACCGATAGACGCAATTTCCGTTTCAAGGATATCCCACCCCTCCGACCGTTTTCAGGCGGGACAGGATATCCACGTCATAATCAAGGAGGTATGCGGCGGCAGAGTATGGCTCTCCCACAAGG
>JAIEDQ010000168.1 GCA_029067895.1 Oscillospiraceae bacterium
GCGCTGATCTGAGGCAAGATGCTGCTGTGTTCGGAATTTATAAAGCAAACATAAGCGTCGGGACCGAAAAGCTCGAAATGTCCGATAATGTCCTTCATGGACGGTGTTGTGCTGAGCGATTTAAAAAATGTTTCCGTATGATTGATAAAATCCATGATCAATGAAGGATTATTTCCGCTTACAAGAATTTTATATTTCATAAAAATCAATTCCTTTCATAATGAAAATTTGAAGCCAAAACTTAAATTACCATGCTGCCTTTCAAAGCAGCATTACTGCCGGTGCGATTTTATCGGCAGCTTTTCGGGCATAGCCCATTAGATAGTTTGTACCGAGGTTATTGTCAGTCCGCAGATACATTAATCCATTATTAATAGTATATCACAAAAGCATTAATTGTCAATAGATTTATAAAAACATTTACAAATATGCAGTTACATTAAATTTTATACTGTTTTGTAAAACTTTTCAAGCCGTTTCACTCAAACGACGGATTTTTCACTTAATTGACATGAACATATGGAATACGAATATTTTGTGTTTGTTGCAGATTTGCCATTACTGTGAAAACATACAGTAAAACCTCAGTACTGATCAAATACTGAGGCTTTGCTTTTATGATCTGCTGTATTTGCCATTTAACGATATTCTGAAAATTTATATCAATACTCACTTAAAGACCCACACGTTAAGATACAGACTTCTGTATTGCCACCCTTTTTTATTCCGCGTATTGAGAGGTGATACCCAGATATTCTTCAAGGCAAAGACCGCTGTCGTATACTGCCTGAGCGGTCTCCTCGCCCAGATAGCGGATATGCCACGGCTCCCATTTGTAGCCCGTGACGTCCTCCTTATCGGAGGGATAGCGGATTATAAATCCGTACTTATGGCAGTTCCTGTTGACCCACTTGCCCTCCTTGGTATCGGCAAAGGATTCCTCAATAGAGTTAAGGTCGAAAGCAAGTCCTGTCTGGTGCTCGGAATGTCCCGCACGGGCGGAGTATCTGTCCGCCTCTGCTTTTCCGTCCTTGTCAACGTACCGCTGATAAAGTCCCGCCTGATAATCGTAGGAACGAAAACCCGACGATATGTAAATGTTCAGTCCCTCCTCAGCAGCGTCCGCCTGCATACGGTCGAAAGCCGCCTTTGCTTCGGAGTTTACTCCCGGATTATAGTCTGCGGGAAGCGCATATGTCTTGTTCACCACAAGTATCCCGCTTATGTAGGTTATCTGGACGCCTGCCGTTACCGTGACCTCAACCTCGGCGTAAACTTCGGGGTTCTGAGCCGACGTTACTCTGACGGTACAGCTTCCCTCCGAAACGGCGGTGATCTTTCCCAGATCGTCAACAGTCGCTACAGCGGTATCGGAGCTTGTCCATATCTCGCTTTTGTCCGAGGCGTTTTCGGGAGACATGGTTACTATCGGCATTTTGCTTTGTCCCGTTTGAAGTGTTACGCTGTAAAAGGTGAGCGAAATGCTTTCCACGCCGACAGCTTGGACTTCTGTTTCCGACCTTGAAACCTCTTCTGTTTCGGGAGCGGCGCTTTCGGTATTTTCAGCAGTCTGAACAGGTTCCATATCCCCTCCCGCGGGGACTGCTTCGTCGGTCTCGGCTATGGTTACCGGCTCACCGTACTCTGCAAGCTCCGTATCCGCTTCGGTAAGGGATTCGGTGAGCATTTCCATTGTTGTAAGCGACGGCACAGGAACGTCCGCGTTTGCCGCGGCGGCTTCCTCTATCGGCTTGCAGCCCGACATCATCACTGAAACGGCAATGGCGGTCATGCCAAATATGTATTTTTTCTTCATTTTTATGCACTTCCTTGGGTACTGCGTTGGAGTTCTATTGCTGTAGAATAATTACAGTTTACCACGGCAAAAATCATTTGTGAAGATTATTGAATTTACATCAAGCCAAAATGTCCCGCCAAAGCTTTCAAGACCTCTTCCCGCGTATCGGTTTCAAAATCCGAACGGGTATAGGTGAAAAATCCCGTACTGTTCCAGTCGATCTCGGTCGGCGGGTGATATACCGCCCATGAGTTGAAATTCTTTAGAGCGGCGTCGGGGTCTTTGCACAGCTTGATCTGCTCCATCATAAATTTTTTGTCTGGGTCGTCGCGGTCAAAAAATCGGGTGGCGCAAATATCGGGCGGGTCGCAGAGCATTATCGCCACGTGGTCATAGTCGGAAATTTCACGCAGCACGTCGGGCGGGATATTGGTGTCAACAATGATTTTCTTTCCGCCTGCCGACAATTTCAGAAGCTCAAGTATTTCAATTTCAATGCATTCCTGAGCCACATTATATGTCCAGTTCCAATGCTCTTCGGGAGTCATGCTCAGCCATTCCTCCCAGCCGCTCATTGTGTCAAAATAGCACAAGGCGGGCTGCTTCCACCGTGAGAGCTTTTCACGGGGAAAAGCGTCGTGATAATTCTCGCCGCACAATATCATGCCGTACCGCTCGGAAAGCATTTTTGCCATAGTGGATTTTCCCGCATAGCTGTGTCCGTTGATAAAATAAACATTGCTCAAATAATGCTTGATAAGGTTATCGCTGATCTGTATTTTCATGTGACCGTCTCCTTTCCGAAATGCTTTTTCAAACGGTCAGCAGATATTTTTCACCGCGCACCGCAGAATAGTTACAGTATGCTTATATGCAAAAATTTCCGTTTACCGTGCTGTGGTCGATAATGTCCTGAAGCGATATCCCGTCAAGATAGTCGGTGATCGTTTTATAGAGACCATCCCAGACGAAAAGGGTCATACATTCCGAGGCTCTGGGACAATCGTTTTTCTCGTACTGCAAGCACGCAACGGGACAGAGGTTTCCCTCGGTGACGCGGAGTATTTCCCCAACGGTATACTGTTCCGCGGGCTTGGACAGCATATAGCCGCCCTGATAGCCGCGGTTAGTCCTGAGCAGTCCCGACTTATTCAGCAGCGGGACTATCTGCTCCAGATATTTTTTGGATATACTCTGTCGTTCGGCAATGTCCTTCAGAGCGACATAGCCCTCGGCGGAATGCTGGGCAAGGTCGAGCAGCATTCTCAGCGCATAGCGTCCTTTAGTTGATATTTTCATATTTATTTTCCTTTCGGCGGATATTGGTTTGTATTTTGATATTTATATTATAACATACAATTAATAGGTTTTCAATAGGCTTTAAGATATTTGTGCGATCAGAAATTTTGATTTAGGCGGGGAGCCCCCGCGGGCTGAGTCACCCCCCGCCGTAAGATGTTCAGAACATTAATTTTGCTGTTGCCCCCTCAAGGGGGCAGGTAGATTTGTTGGTTACCTAATTTATTTGGTTTTTGTATGGCGGGCACTTATTATCGCTGTAGAACCTACCCCGATAAATCAAAATTTATCACCTTTACTGACAAGCTAATGCGCATATATGCACTTTGTTATGTTTGCAAAAAAATCCGCCGTTTTTTGCAAAATTTTTCTGTCCCTATTGCATTTTGTGAGAAAAATATGTATAATAAATATGGACGCCTCCGTCCCATAAGGACGGCTTTCCGCCGAATGCGTCCAAACTGTCCATGCTGACAGAAAACTGTCATGCTGACAGAATTAAATTTCACGGCGGGGAAAGGTCGATTGCTATGTTTAAGGAAATTGCCGAAAATGCTGTAACCAAAGCAAAAGAGGATATCTCTGTGCCTCAGGGGATCATTGTTCTTATCGCGGTCGCTTCCTTTGTGACAGGTCTTGTTATCGGTATTATATGCGCGTCGGGAGCAAGGTCGGCTAAGTCCTCAAAAATAAAAAAATCCTCGTTCAGAGCCGAAGATTACGCAAACGAGCTTAATTTCGACGACGATGACGACGACGGATACGAGTATTCTTTTTAATTTTAAATTTTATCAGTAAAGGATCATCAAAGGTATGAAGCTTGGTATGGTTGGTCTCCCGAATGTGGGAAAAAGCACGCTTTTCAATGCGCTGACAAACGCGGGCGCGGAGTCCGCAAACTATCCGTTCTGCACTATCGAGCCTAACGTGGGTATCGTTTCCGTTCCCGACGAGCGTCTCGATAAGCTGAAAGAAATGTACAATCCCGAAAAATTCACTCCCGCCACTCTCGAATTTGTGGACATTGCGGGTCTGGTAAAGGGCGCGTCCAAGGGAGAGGGTCTGGGAAACAAGTTCCTTGCGGATATACGTGAGGTTGACGCTATCGTCCATGTGGTACGGTGCTTCGAGAACATTGACATCATTCATGTGGACGGAGAGATAAACCCCGCCCGCGACATAGAGACTATTGATCTGGAGCTTATTTTCTCCGATATAGAGCTGATCGAGCGGCGTATCGACCGCGCTAAAAAGGCGGCAAAAGGCGATAAAAAATTCCTTGCGGAAGCGGAATTTTTAGAGGATCTGAAAAAGCATCTGGAGGAGGGTCATTCCGCACGCTCCTACGGCTTTACGGAGGAACAGGAGGAGATCATCAAGACCACTCCCCTGCTGTCGGCAAAGCCCGTTATCTACGCCGCAAACCTGAGCGAGGAGGATTTCAAAAACAATATTGAGACCTCCAAGCACTATAAGACCGTGTGCGATATCGCGAAGCAGGAAAACGCCGCGGTGCTGCCTATCTGCGCTCAGCTTGAAGCGGAGATATCCGACATGGACGGTGAGGACAAGGAAATGTTCCTGTCCGAGCTGGGACTGACGGTATCGGGTCTCGACCGTATCATCAAGGAGGGCTACGCGCTTCTGGGACTTATTTCCTACCTTACCGCGGGACAGCCCGAAGTCCGCGCATGGACTATCAAAAAGGGTACCAAGGCTCCCCAGGCGGCGGGAAAGATACACACCGACTTTGAAAAAGGCTTTATCCGCGCCGAAGTGGTAAGCTTCGACGATCTGATGAAGTGCGGGTCGATGACCGCCGCAAAGGAAAAGGGACTTGTCCGCTCCGAGGGCAAGGAGTACGTTATGAACGACGGCGACGTGGTGCTGTTCAGATTTAACGTCTAAACAGACTGGGTTCCAAGTATCAGATTGAGGATAAGGTCTTCATCATACGGCATGGCTTTGTCGGCAATTAGGCAGGCAAGACCGTGTACCATTAAATATTTTGCAAAGAAATATTCTTTCGCATAGCCCAAGTCGGATTTTAGCTCCGCAGCAAGCTTTTCAAGCACGGGCGCAAATGCGGACTCGTCTATCAGATCCTTGACGCTCTGCACCGAAAAGCCTCCCGAACGGAACAGGAATTTGAACAGATTGGTCTCCTCGTTTGCAAATCTGATGTACGACACGGCGATCTCAAGCAGCGGGTGTCCGAAGCGTCCCGTAGGCTTCATGATATACTGCATATGAAATTCGTCCGCTTTTATGTACACAGTCCTGCGGATACTTTCGACAGTTGGAAAATTGTACATTATGGGCTGAGTAGAGCAATTCAGCTCTTTTGAAATGGTTCTTGCGCTGAGCTTGTCTATCCCGCTGCGGCGGGTTATTTCAAAGGCGGCGTCAAGGATCATTTCTTTCGTTATTTTGGTTTTCGGCGGCATATAATTCCCCTCCTCTTAATTACATATATTATATAACATATATAATATATTGTCAAGACTTATTTACAAATAATTCGACATAAATACCATGTGTTATATATCACAAGTCTCGCAAAAAAATGTATGTCCCTCCGCATTTTACTTCCGTGCAAAATATAGGATAATGTGTGAAAATCATTGACAAAATGCGGACTTTGCTGTATAATATAACCAATAATACGCTGTTCCGACGAAATGTACGGCGGCTTTGAGCGGACTTCGGCAAAACGCCTGTCGGCGGGAGAGGAGGTCGCGTTTCTCCTGTCGGGGAAATGGGCGAAAAATGAAAAACAAAAATTTTCTGCAAAGCGTCAAATGTGCGGTAAAGGGTATAATAAGCGGCTTTGGGTCGGAACGGAATTTCAAGATATACATATGCATTGCCGCGTTTTTTCTTGTGCTGAATATACTGACCTCCTCGGGCTTGTATGATTATATAATCTTTATTTCGCTGACCTGCGGGGTCTTTGCGGCGGAATTTTTCAACACTGCGGCGGAACGTATCTGCGACAGCTTCCGCCCCGAAAAGGACAATGACGTGGAGTTTATCAAGGACGTTTCTGCGGCGGCAGTGCTGATCATGGGTATTGCTTTTTTCACTGCGGAGGGAGCTGTACTTATTTCAAATATTTTAAAGCTGTGAAATTATGACGATACTTAAAATGTATGTTACTATGTTTCCCGTGATTTTGGCGGGGATACTGAATATGCTGTTTGTGAAAACAGGGCTTTATTCGCGGATAAAGCGTCCAATCGACGGGGGAAAAACGCTCCGCGACGGAAAGCGGTTATTCGGCGAAAACAAGACATGGGCGGGCTTTTTCGGAATGATAATCGCGTGTGCGCTGTCCCAGCTTCTGTGGGGCTTCGTGTGTCTGCAAATGCCCGAGATGTGCAGTCTTTACAGCCGTTTTGACAATACCCCGCTGTTCAACCTTTCGGCGGGAGCGGCTATGGGCTTTGCCTATGTGCTGTTCGAGCTGCCAAACAGCTTTATAAAGCGCAGGCTGGATATTCCGAGCGGAAAAACGGTCCGCGGGATAAAGGGCTGCGTTTTCTTTTTTATAGATCAGGTGGACTCGCTTTTCGGTGTGGCGGCGGTTTTTGCCGCGCTGTTTCCCATGTCGCCGTGGCAGTATTTTTCCTATATCCTGCTTGGCGCGGCAACGCATATTGGGGTAAATTCGCTTCTGTACGCGGCAAAAATACGCAGAAATCTGTGAGGTAGCAAATAAAATGTTTATAGGCAAATACAACAAATCGGTAATTCTTACATATATCGGCGCGGCGTTTGCCTTTTCGGGAATCGCTTTTTCCGTTAAGGAACAGCTTGCCGCGGCAATGATATGCCTTGCCGCCGCGGGGATATGCGACCTGTTCGACGGAGCGGTCGCGCGCCGCTGCAAACGTGACCAATCGGAAAAGGAATTCGGCGTGCAGATAGATTCGCTGACGGACGTGATAAGCTTTCTCGCGCTGCCGTCGGTACTTGGTCTGCGGCTTCTTGACGGTGCGGGAGCGGTGGGGTACCCGATAATTTTAGGGTATATCCTGTGCGGGATAATCCGTCTGGCATGGTTCAACACCTCGGCTGGGTTGGAGGGCTCGCGCACGCACTATGACGGACTTCCCGTCACATATTCCGCGCTGATATTCCCGATATTATGGACGGTACTGGGCTTTTTCGGGGACTTCGGAGCGGCGGCTTTCGTCTGGGCGGCGGCATACGCAGTGACTGCTGTGATGTTTATTCTCAACGTTAAGATCGCAAAGCCGCGTGGAATTTGGTACGGCATTTTCGGTGCGCTTGCCATAGGAGTTACCGCTCTGATACTGATAAGGGACATACTATGAAAATTTACGACAGAGCCGCGGGAGAATACCGTGAGGAAACCGAATACGGCGGTAAAAGCCTGAAATTCCTTTACGGAACGGCGTTTGGACGTATCCTGCTAAAAGCTTTTTTCTGCCGCAGGCTGTACTCGGAGCTGAACGGAGCGTTTATGAGAAGTCCGCTTTCACGGGGGAAAATACGTCCGTTTATTGAAAAATACGGGATAGATATTTCCGGGTGTGAAAAAACGTCTTTTAAAAGCTTTGACGATTTTTTTACGCGGAAATATAATTTTACAACGGACTGTTCCCCCGACGAGCTGATAGCCCTCTGCTGCGGCAGGCTGACGGTATACCCGATAGACGAGGAGCTTTCGCTGAAAATAAAGGAGAGCGTTTACACGCTGACCGAGCTTACGGGCGGCGGCTTCGAGCTTTCGGACTATTGCGGAGGGGTCTGCTTTGTCTATAGGCTTGCGGTGCAGGACTGTCACAGATACGTTTTCTGCGACGACGGCGAAACGGTTCGCACAGAGGAGATAAAGGGAGTTCTGCACACGGTGCGTCCCATATCGGAACGCTTTCGGGTGTTTGCTCACAATCACAGGATATGCACGCTGCTGCGGACGGAGCATTTCGGGGACGTTATCCAAATCGAAGTTGGCGCGCTTCAGGTCGGAAAAATAAACAACCGAAGCGTAAGGAATTTTTCCCGAATGGAGGAAAAGGGGTATTTCAGCTTCGGTGGTTCGACGATAATACAGCTGTTCAAAAAATCGGCGGTGGTCGTTGACGGGGATATTGCGGAACACTCAGAAAACGGAGTTGAGGTACTGGTGAAAACAGGCGAAAGAGTTGCAGGGAGGATAAAATGTTAAAGAGACTGAATATTTATTTTAAGGAAATGTACCCGATAATCCCACGGCTTCTGCTGGGAGTTATCGTATTCGGTGAGATCTATTTTATAGTTCTGCTGAACAACGGCATAACGAAATTCAACATAACCGTTCAGGAATTTATCGGCGGCTTCACGGTTTTCAGCTTCCTGCTGTGGCTGAGGATAGCGGACGATTTCAAGGACTACGAGCTGGACTGCCGTCTGTTTTCAAGCAGACCGCTTCCGTCGGGACGTGTGACAAAGCGGGACCTGGGCATTTTTGTGACGATACTGATAGCCGTCACGGTTGCGCTGAACGTAATATTTATGAACAACTTCTGGTTCTTTTTGTTTCTGTACGTTTACGGCACGCTTATGTCCCTGTGGTTTTTCAGCAAGAAGAAAATACAAAAAAGTCTGCCCCTTGCGCTTGTGACCCACAATCCCGTGCAGATGATAATGAATGTTTACATAATTTCCTTTACCTGCATCAAGTACGGGCTTCCCGCTTTTACGCTGACAAATTTTCTTGCGGCTTGGACGCTTTATTTCCCCGCGCTTATCTGGGAGGTTTCCCGAAAGATACGCGCCCCTAAGGACGAGACGGAATACGTCACCTACTCCAAGCTGTTCGGGTACAAAAAATCCACCGTATTCGTGCTGATACTGACTTGGGTGGATATCCTCACAAACGTGCTTCTTGTGTGGAATCTGAACAAGATATCGGTTGTTGCTCTGCTGATAAACACGGGCTGGATGACCCTTAAATTCGCGCAGTTTATAAAAGACCCCACCCAATTCAAAATTGTAGAAAAGGTGGAGCGGTACACCTATATTCAGGAATCCATGATGCTGGTCACGATAGCTGCGTTCCTGATCTTCGGAAAGGTCTAACGCGATGATAATTACGGATAAGAATTACAGGGATTTTGCGGTGGGCGCAAAGGCTGAAAACCTTTTTAAAATGCGGGAAAACGGCTTTGCTGTACCGCCGTTTTTCTGCGTTCTGGGGGACAGCTCCGAGGAAGCGGAGGCTTTTGCGGAAAGCTTTTTTGACGGCTCCGACAGGGTATCGGTGCGTTCCTCCGCTTCTTCCGAGGACGGAAAAGCCGCCTCCTTTGCGGGACAGTTCCGCACGGAATTAAAGCTTCTGTTAAACGAAATAAACGCTGCCGTGAAGCGGGTCTGTGCCGTGCCTGAGGGGGCGGGCTTTGCCGAGTACTGCAAGATAAACGGCACCAACGCAGACAAAATAACCGTGTGCGCGATAGTGCAGAAAATGATTTTTGCTGACAGTTCGGGCATTATCTTCACGGCAAATCCGCAGGGGATTTTGAACGAGACGGTGGTTGTTGTCGGCAGCGGCACGGGAGACAATGTGGTGGGGGACAAAGCCGATACCACCGCGTATTACTACAGCAATTCGGACGGTCTGTACTATAGCGAGCAGCATGGAAATTCTCCGCTTATTTCTGAAAAAACGCTTAAAGCACTGGTCGGGCAAGCGGAAAAGATAAAGGAGCTTTTCGGCGCAGAAAATGAATACGACATTGAATTTGCCATAAAGGACGGCAATATCTTCATCTTGCAGGCAAGACCCATAACGACGCTTCCCAAGGCGGATATGCCGATAATCCTCGACAACAGCAACATTGTGGAAAGCTATCCGGGGATAACCCTGCCGCTGACCCAAAGCTTTATCCGAACGGCTTACTATCGAGTTTTCCGCTCGGTACTGCTGAGACTTACCCGCGAACCGAAAACCGTGGACGCGGCTGACGAGATACTCCGCAACATGGTTGACGCCGCCAACGGCAGGATATACTACCGCATAAGCAACTGGTACGACGTGATACTGTTTCTGCCGTTCAGCAAAAAAATTATCCCAGTATGGCAGGAAATGCTGGGAGTGAAAAACAAAAGCGTAACGTCCCACGCCGATAAAAAAATCGGTTTCCTGACCCATGCGAGAGTGACGTTTTCCTTTCTAAAGCTGTTAATCACCTGTCCCAAGCTTATGGACAGGCTTGACGGAGAGTTCAAGGAAATGATACGCTTTTTCGATTCGCTGGACTTAAACAAGGCAAGCAGTGCGGAGGTTCTTGCTCACTATCAAAAGCTGCTTGAAATGGTCTCGGAAAAATGGGACGTTACCCTTGTGAACGATATGTACTCGTTTATTTTTACGGGACTTCTCAAGCATCGTCTGAGAGCGAAAAAAGTTCCCGACCCCGACGCCGAGGCGAACCGCTGCATTTCGGGTCTTAACGGTATCGAGAGCATGAAGCCCGTGAACGAGCTGATAAAAATTGCGGAGCTTGTCATGGAAAACGGAGAGTTTTCCATACTGAAAAATATACGAACCGCAGAGGATTACCGCGCATACTCCGAGCAGGGCGGCGGGACGGCGCAAATGATAGCGGACTATATCGGTCTGTACGGAGACAGAAACGCCGAGGAATTAAAGCTGGAAAGCAGGACGTTCCGCACCGACCCTCAGCTTTTAGTGCAGAAAATAGTTCAGTACGCGGAAAACGGCATATCATTAGGCGAGACCTCCGCAAACGCCGAAAGCAAGCCGCTGAAAGGTCTGTGCGGGGTGTTTGCGAAAAAGGCGGCGGCGGGTATAAAGAACCGCGAAAAATCCCGCCTGAACCGAAGCCGTCTGTACGGAATGATGCGCTCCATGATGCTTAAAGTCGGCGGCGACCTTGCGGCGGCAAAGCAGATCTCCGAGCCGCGGGACATATTTTACCTTGACTATAGCGAGGCGGAGTGCGCCGTAAAAAGCGGTGAAGATATGCGGGAGCTTATAGAAAACCGCCGCAGGCAGTACAGCAGCTTTGAGAAGCTTCCCGCCTATTCGCGGCTTGTGTTTGCGGAAAAGGTGTTTGACAAGTCCCACGAAAATATAGGCGGCATGACTGCCGACAATCGGGCGGATATCCTTACGGGCATTCCCTGTTCGGGCGGAAAGGCGCGTGGGGAGATACTGGTGGTAGATGACCCGTCCTCCTGTCCCGACACGGCGGGAAAGATAATCGCGGCAAAAATGACAGACCCCGGCTGGGTGTTCCTGCTTGCGGGAGCGGCGGGGATAGTCACGGAAAAAGGCTCGCTGCTTTCTCACACGGCGATAATTTCGCGGGAACTTGGAAAGCCTGCGGTAGTGGGAGTTGACGGCGCGGCGCGTCTGCTGAAAAGCGGAGACGTGGCGGAGATAGACGGTACGCTGGGAAAAATTACGATAATCGAAAGGGTTAAAAAATGAAAAGCATTTGCGAGTACTTGGAAGAGGACAAGATAAAGTGGAGAGAACTTCCCTACATCAGCGCCAAAAAAGACGGAAAATTTGTCACGTGGACGTTCAGCGAGGTCATTGAAGACGTGCAGAGCCTTGCGCGGTCGCTGATATCGGAGGGCGTTTGCGGAAACGTTATGCTGTACTCCCAAAACAGCTATGAGTGGACTGTCGCCGACCTTGCGTTAATGGGGTACGTTGGCGTATGCGTTCCCATAGACAGCCAGTGGACGGCGTTCGACATTATGAACACGCTTTCGGTCATTGAGATAAACACGGTCTTATACGAAAAAAGCAGGGAGGACGTTATGAGCGAGGTGCGGAAAAATCACCCCGAAATACGTTTTATCTGCATTGAGGACGACTTCCCGCGGCTTATTGAAAGCGGCAGAAACGGCAAGTCCCCTGACGGAAAAAAGGACGTGAGCGAAACAGCCATGATACTGTTCACGTCGGGGACAACCAACCGTCCGAAAGCGATACCGCTTACACAGGCTAATCTGCTCAACAACTGGGACGCTCTGTGCGCCAGAACGCCCATGTCCACGGAGGACGTTTCCTACATATTTCTGCCGTTAAATCATGTTTACGCGGGCGTGGCGAATTTCCTATACACAATAATTTCGGGAATGCAGATATACCTTTGCTCCGACCGCGCGAAAATGATAGCGGAAATGCTGGAGATACGTCCGACAATAGTCTGCACCGTTCCGCTTATACTGAACAGGATATATGAGGCTGCTGACGAGCGTGTCATGGAAATGCTGAGAAACGTCAGATTTCTGTACTGCGGCGGAAGCTTTACCGACCCGAAGATCAAGCGGTTTTTTATCGACAGCGGCGTAACGCTTCTGGAGGCTTACGGAACTACCGAGACCTCCTCGGTTGTCGCGCTTGCAAAGCCGGGGGACAATAATATAGACTGCTGCGGCTCTGTTCTTGACGGTCTGGACGTACGCATAATTGACCCGGACGACAACGGTGTAGGCGAAATAATTATCGGCGGAGGAAGCGTTTCGGCAGGCTACATTTCGCGTAATGACGTTTACAGCGGATTTGACGGCGACGGCTTTTACCACACGGGAGACCTTGGCTTCCTTGACGGCGAGGGACGGCTTTTTCTCAAAGGCAGAAAGAAGCGTGTGATAATTACCGCAAGCGGTCAGAACGTCTATGTTGACGAGCTTGAAGAGCTTATTCTGAAAAATCCCGAAATAAAAGCTGCCGCCGTTTTCGAGGAGGAGTTTCACCCTGCCGCACGGGTCTACACCGACCTGCCCGAAGCAGAGGTGCGGAAATATATTGAAAAGCTGAACGGTGATCTTCCGAAGTTCAAACGGATAAAAAATCTGTATGTCAAATCGGAAGCAAGCGGAGGACGTTTGAAATGATGCTTAACGATCTTAATGCAGTTGTTTTTACATCGGACGATAAAAAGTGCGTAAGGGATTTTTTGTCGCTGCCGAAAAGGCTGTACGCAAAAAACGAGCTTATGCAGAACGCGGCGGACGAAGCCGCGCTTCTCGGCGGAACGCATACTTTAAGCCATTACTTTACGGTAACGCCGATACTGGTCTACCGCGGCGAAAGAGCGGTCTGCCGCGGGGTGGTGACGGTTTACCCCGACGACCCAAAAGCATATCTGGGATTTTTTGAAAGCGAGAATGACAGTTCCGCCGCAAAATTGCTGTTCGACACCGCCGCAAAAATCGCAGTGGACAATTCCCTGCCCGAAATTATCGGTCCCGTGGACTGCTCGTTCTGGATAAAGTACAGGCTGAAAACAAGCCGCTTCGGAAGTCCCTACACGGGAGAGCCGTACAACAAGGACTACTATTTGAAGCTTTGGGAGGAGAACGGCTTCTGCGTAAGCCAGCGGTATTTTTCAAATCACTACAAGGTGGTGGAAAGCGACGAGGGCTGCGAAAAATACGCCGGCAGACTTGCCGAAAAGCTGGGCAGCGGGTACGAGATAAAAAGTCCCGAACCCGAAAGCTTTGACAGGACGCTGCGGGAGGTGTACTCGCTTCTGATCGAGCTGTACAGCGGCTTTCCCGCCTACAAAAGAATTTCCGAAAGCGAGTTCTGCGCGATGTTCGGGTACCTAAAATCAATTATTAATTACAGCATGGTGAAGATGGCGTACTTCGATAAAGCGGCGGTGGGATTTTTTATTTCCGTACCGAATTTCGGGAACACCGTTTACGGCAGGCTCACTCCGCCAAAGCTGTTGAAAATACTTACCGAAAAGAAGAGACCCCGCTCCTATGTAATGCTCTATATGGGCGTAGACCCGAACCACCGCGGTCTGGGAAAAGCTTTTGCCGAAACGATACGGCGGGAATTAAAGTCTCAGGGTGTGCCGTCTGTGGGCGCGCTTATCCGCGACGGAAACAGCAATCAGGACTACATGGCTCAGCTCAGGGATTTTGAATACGAGTATGCGCTTTTGAAAAAAACGCTTGTCTGAAACTGCCGTCCCAAAGGGACACTACACTTTTTGTCCGTATATAAAAAGGCTGTAACTGCTTTTTATTTTGCAGTTACAGCCTTAAATTTTATTTTGACGAATCAATATATTTCCAGTAGCCTTTAAGGTACACCCAGCCCGAAATAACCGTCAGCGCCGTGGCGATCCACATAAGAACTTGGTAAACGATATGGGCGGTCTGCGCGGCTTGTCCCTCAAAGGAAAAGCACATTCCCAGCATTATCGCAACCTGCGCGACCATTGTGAACGCGGTTTTGAGTTTGCCCCATATTCCCGCGGCGACCACAACTCCCTCGCCTGCGGTAACAAGTCTCAGACCAGATACCATAAATTCCCTCGCAACAATGATTATTACGGGTACCGCTCCGATGACCCCGCGGCTGTTCATGCATATCAGCGCGGACACCACCAGTACCTTATCCGCAAGAGGGTCGAGGAATTTGCCGAAGGTGGTCACAAGATTTCTGCTTCGGGCGATGTGACCGTCCAGCGCGTCGGTAACGGACGCTGCCGCAAACACCGCAAGCGCGATAACGGGACTGTACGGCACGATATCCGTCAGCATGAAAAACACGTAGAACGGCACAAGAATTACTCTCAGCAGGGTAAGCTTATTTGGCAAATTCATCGGCGATCTCTCCTATCAGGTCGTAATCCAGCATATCGGTAATTTTTATCTTAACGAATTTTCCGGGGATCTGCCGTTTATCGGGAGAAGTAAAAAATATCTTTCCGTCTATTTCGGGAGCGTCCGCCGCGCTGCGTCCGAAATAGCACTCGCCGTAACGGTCGAAGCCCTCCACGACGATCTCCAGCGTTTTGCCCACAAGCTTCTTGTTTTTCTTAACGGCAATAAGCATCTGCTGCTCCATGATGATATCGGCGCGGCGCTGCTTTGTTTCCTCGTCAAGCTGACCGTCCATATCTGCGGCGGGAGTGTTTTCCTCTGCCGAATAAGCGAAGCAGCCCAGACGGTCGAACTTTATGTCGCGGACAAATTCCGCAAGCCTGCCGAACTGTTCCTCGGTCTCGCCGGGAAAGCCTGTTATAAGCGTAGTGCGCAGGGTGATATCTGGTATCTTAGACCGTATTTTTCCTATCAGCTCTCTCAGGGACTGCTCGTCTCCCCTGCGGTTCATGCGCTTCAGTATCTCCCCGTCGCAGTGCTGAATGGGCAGGTCTATGTACTTGACTATCTTTTCCTCACGCGCCATAACGTCTAAAAGCTCGTCGGTAACACGTTCGGGGTAGCAGTACAGCACACGTATCCATTTAAGCTGCTCGATCTTGCAAAGCTCTGTCAGCAGTTCGGGAAGCATATATTTTCCGTAAAGATCCTCGCCGTAGCGTGTGGTATCCTGAGCGATAACGTTAAGCTCCCTTACGCCGTTGCTGACAAGACGCTTCGCCTCCTCGATAAGCTCGTCAAGAGGCACGCTTCTGAAGCGTCCGCGTATGGAGGGTATTGCGCAGTAGGAGCAGCAGTTGTCGCAGCCCTCCGCAATTTTAAGATAGGAGAAGAACGAAAGCGTAGTGGGAACTCTGTCGCCCGTAAGAGCCAGATCTTCCTTGTCGCCGTAAGCCTGTATACGCTCGTCCGCCATTATTCTTTCCAGTATCGAAACAATATCGCCGTTGCAGCCGATACCGACAACCGCGTCAGCTTCGGGGATAAGCTCGGCAGCTTCCTCGCGGTAACGCTCCGCAAGGCAGCCTGTAATAACTATCTTTTTTATCCTGCCCTCTTTTTTGAGAGCGGCAAACTCCAGAATAGTGTCGATAGCCTCCTGCTTGGCGGACTCTATAAAACTACAGGTATTGATGACCGCGATATCCGCCAGCGCGGCGTCGCTCACAAGCTGATAACCCGCCTCACGGATATTGTAGAGCATTCTTTCCGCGTCAACCTGATTTTTAGTACACCCCAATGAAACCATGCCAACTCTGACAGCCATATCAAACATTCCTTTTTTTAGATTTTGAGATAGGTTGTTAACCCTGATATTCCTCTATGCGGACGCTTTCCATTATCACCTGTGTGAGAGGCTTATCGTTATCGTCCGTTTCCGACGCGGCGATCTGACGTACAACGTCCATGCCCTCAAAAACCTGCCCGAACACGGTGTAGCCGCCGTCGAGGAAAGGTACTCCGCCGACCTCGCTGTACTTTGCCGCAACGTTTGCGGGCCAGTTGTAGCTTGTCGAATCGTAAGCATAAAGCTCCTCGCAGGTGCTCTGCATATAACCGTCGGGAGTATTCACGATATAGAACTGACTTCCGTTGGTGCTTGTTGCTCCCGAATTTGCGTATGCGACCGCTCCCGTGAAGTGGTAGAGATGTTCAGACGTACCGCCGTCAAAGGCTTCGCCCCAGATGGACTTTCCGCCCGTACCGTCGCCGCGGGGGTCTCCGCCCTGATTCATAAAGTCCTGTATAACTCTGTGGAAAATCAACTCATCGTAATATCCCATTTCGGCAAGACCGATAAAATTCTCCACGCCCTTGGGAGCGTCCTCGGGGAAAAGCTTGATCTTGATCTCGCCCATATCCTTGACGGTGATAACTGCGATCTTCTCACCCGCCTCGGGCATATTGAAATTGTGGATATCCACGTCGGGGAGCCACTGGATAGTGTTTGCGTCAACGTTTCCAAGCTCGTCCACAAGAGCAGTGCTGCCGCTGTCGGGAGTACCCTCGCAGCCTGTGAATACCGCCGCGGAAAGAACAGCTGCCGTTACAGCCGAAATAAATTTTTTGAAATTCATAAATACGATCATTCCTTTTTTTACTAAACTGTAATAAAACAATATACATATTTATTATACACCTAAAAATCAATTTTGTAAAGCAGAAATTTTTCATATATCACGGAAATTTTATCCGCCTCGAAATCTGCCGTTTTACGCGGCACAGACCACAAAAGACCGACCCGCCGCAAATACGGCGAATCGGTCTGTATTACAGTACGTTTCGGTTCGGCATTACTTCAGGAAGCCGTCAATGATCTTCTGCTCCGCTTCCTCCTCGGTAAGACCAAGAGTACGCAGCTTGATTATCTGCTCTCCCGCGATCTTTCCGATAGCCGCTTCGTGGATAAGAGACGCGTCAATATTCCCCGCGTAAAGCTCGGGAGCGGCGTTTACCCTGCCGTTGTCCGCAAGTATCGCGTCGCACTCCGAATGTCCCGTACAGCGGCAGTTGCCCTTGATGACCGAGTGGTACTCCTGATAGGAATTGCCCTTTGCAACGGAGCGGGAAACCAAGTCCACGCCCGAATCCTCGCCGTCCAGAGATACGGAGAAATCCGATTTGGCAGTCTCATCGCCGTCTGTGAGAAGTCTTTCACGGATAACAAGCTTCGCACCCGCGCCAAGCTTTGCGGTGGTAAGGCGGTTCGTGCTTGTAACTCCGCTTATCTGCATGGTATCCATTTCCATGTAGGAATTTTCGTCCATGATAACGTCGGTAACGGGGTCGATACGCTTTGCGCCGCTGCCCTTGCCTGTGCCTACGTGCTTTTCCTTATAAAGCACGCGTGCGTTCTTGCCCACAAAAAAGCGGTGTATGCCGTTGTGACGGGCTTCCTCCTCGTCGTCGGAATGCACGCCGCAGCCCGCAACTATGATAACATCCGCGCCGTCCTCAACGTAGAAATCGTTATAGACCAGATCGTTCACGCCGCCGTGAGTAACGCAGGCGGGAATGTACACCGTTTCTTTCTGCGCGCCCGAACCTATTTTAATGATGATTCCCGGATTGTCGGGCTTGTTTTCGATCTTGATATTTTCCGAGGACTGTCTGCCCGCGCAGCCGCTGTTCTCGCGGATATTGTAGGCTCCCTTGAACTCTGGGATCTTGCGGTCAGCCACAATGCCCAGAAGCATTTCGGTAATGCTGTCCATATCAGAATTCCTCCTTTACCGATCTGCCGAGAGGACATTTTCCCTCGGAGCTGTTTTCTTTCAGAAGCGTGGGGAGGATATCCTCTCTGCTTCCCTCGGCGGAGACTTTTCCGTCGGAAATAACGATTATATAGTCGGCGATCTCCATAATTCTCTCCTGATGGGAAATTACCAGCAGGGAGCGTCCGTCCTCGTTTTTGAGACGTTCAAACGCGCTTATGAGGCTTCCGAAACTCCACAGGTCAATACCCGCTTCGGGCTCGTCAAAAACAAGCATGGAAGCGTTTTTTCTCGCAAGGACAGTAGCTATCTCGATACGCTTGCTTTCGCCTCCCGAAAGACTTGCGTCCGCTTCTCTGTCCATATATTCGCGAGCGCAGAGACCCACCTCGCCGAGAATTTCGCATATCTTTTCCTCTTTCAGCTTTTCCTCCGCGGACATTTCTATAAGGTCGCGGACGGTAAGTCCCTTAAAGCGGACGGGCTGCTGAAAGGCGTAAGCGATACCGTCGCGGGCGCGTTCTGTGATATCGCGCTCGGTGATATCCTTGCCGTCCAGAAAAATATTTCCCTCGGAGGGTGAATAGAGACCCGCGATAATTTTCGCGATGGAAGTTTTTCCGCCGCCGTTTGGACCTGTTACCACGGTAAGCTTTCCGTCGGGTATGCTGAAATCCACGCCCTTGAGGATCTCCTCGCCTTCGGACAGCTTCCAGTGAATATTTTTAAGCTCAAGCATTTTTAAAAATTCCTCTTTTCCGCTGTGATGTACATAAAACATTATCTGCAATTTATGTCCGCAAATTCTCTCCGCGCGGACAATAAATATATTATACCATATTGGTATGTAATAGTCAATAGCCATGGGAAACATTGGGGTTAAACGCTTGCAGCGCTGCGCTAAAAGCCGGACAAAAGAGTAAAAAGACTGAGCAAAAGACGAAAATCCGATAGAATAAAGCTGCCGCACTTTGCGCCTTTATACCATGGACGAGCTTTACGGGACATGATGAACTCAGGCATAAGACTTGCCTGCTTTAAATCCATTGCATTCATCAATAAATCCGCTTATC
This sequence comes from Oscillospiraceae bacterium, assembly GCA_029067895.1. Lineage (GTDB taxonomy): Bacteria > Bacillota > Clostridia > Oscillospirales > Ruminococcaceae > RGIG8773. The sequence continues at coordinate 19,062 of JAIEDQ010000168.1, forward strand.
TCGCTCGCCGGTATATAAAATTCCGCAGAATAAAGCCTGCCGTTTTCCGACGTCAGCGTGACATAACATCTATAAGCGCTCACACTGTCCGAACCGAACATTTTCCAGCCGAACATTCCGTTGATCCTGCTTTGCTTCTTTGCATTGTCGGACACTGCTTCCATAAACGTTTCAAGCGACGTCATGTCCTTTGACGAATAAGGACTTACGTTCTTTTCCATTGAGTATTTTTTCACATAGCCGCCGTAGTAACCGTCAGAAGCGTTAACAGCAACATTCACATAACTGACCTTGGCTTCGCGCAGATCGGATATGTCAGGGACTTTGTAAAGCGCGCCGAAGCCCCCTGTTTTAAAGGCAGCGAACATAAACAGCAAAAATGCCGCATAATAAAGGATATACAAGCCCGTCCACACAAATATTTTTGAGAAAGCAAACTCCTTTCTCGACACTATCAGACGCAGGATAATGCTTCCGAGCCATGCAAAAAACATCGCTGTAAGGCTGAACCCGCTCCCTAAGTGCGCTACAGTGAAAAACAGAAGCAGCGAAAGTCCCATTACGACCTCGAAAAAGGCGGTAAAAACTATCGGTCTGCCGACGCTGCGCGCGTCCCGCTTTTTGTAGATAAGTACTCCGAAGCCGATAACCGCCAGATATATAAGGCACTTTACTCCGAGAAAGATCAGTTCAGCCGCGCTTTCGTCCCCGTCAAAAATCAAATACAGTGACGACATATTTGAGAGCAGACGAAGAGTACCGTATTCAACAGACACAAATTTATCAGCGATAGAGTAGTATACCGCCATGGGCAGAAAGTTTATTACCGCCATTAAAAGCACGGGTATATACCTGCTTTCCGCCTTTGAACCCACGCAGCACTGACATATTACCGTTGCCGAAACAACAAAAAGCACCGATTCCACATAGTACAGCAATATGCGCAGATTAAAGCCGATAAGCTCGGCTATATAGTTATTGTCGGTATTATTTGTCTGAAAACCGCTGTCATGACCGGGCTCGTTAATTGTTGATATCAAAACCGACATCAAAAATCCAAATGCCGCAGAGATCAGAAACGGCAGGAGCCAGATATAAAATATCGTCAGAAGCCGTGAAAAATACCGCTCCATGCTGTTGAGAGGCATTGACATCTGCACGTCCGCAGAGGGGATATCGTGCATATCCTTGAATACGTTTATACAAGCGCTGAAAAGACATATCAGCGATACCGCATATATGAATATCGCTATTCCCGACGGGTCAACACCGTAGCGGCGCACCGATGTGCCGAAGCCGTAGAAAAGTCCCGCAAAGCCCAGCAGGATAATTGATACTATCCTGTTCTTTTTATGGGCAATAAGCTCTGCCGAAGCTCCGCATTTTATTTTTTCAAATGAGATCATTTTCAAACCGTCCTTTCCTTGATATTTTTAAAGCCTGTACCCGTTTGTGTCCATTTCGTAAATAAAAATTTCCTCAAGTGTCAGGGGTATCTGTTCGGCAAGGTCTGCTCCGATATCCGATATTTTTCCGTACGTATCGCTGCTGCCCTTTACAATTATCTGCACGACCTTTCCCACAGCCTTGTACTGCACGGTCTCAAGCCCTGCTGCGGATATTTCTTCCTGCGTAATGGTATGGTCAAGACTTGCAAGCTGATATTTTACAAAGCGTCCTCTGATATTTTCAAGCTCGTCGGCAAAAATTATTTTACCGTTGTGGATAAGCATAGCCCTGTCGCACAGCTCGCCGATCTCGTGTACGTTATGTGAGGATACGATAAGGGTAGCGTTTCTGCCGCGTATCTCGTCAAGGATAATATTCTTTACCATGGCTCTCATTGCAGGGTCAAGACCGTCAAACGCCTCGTCCAGCATAAGATATTTGGCGCAGCTTGCAAGTCCTATGATAACCACGGACTGCCGCTTCATACCCTTTGAAAAGGTCGAAAGCGGACTGTTCAGCGGCAGACCCAGCACCGAAGCAAGATGCTTGAATTTTCCCGTATCAAATGTGGAGGGATAATAATTTCGGTAGTACATCATCAGCGATTCAAGGGTAAAGCCCGTGTATTCGATAGTTTCATCATTGACGAAAAAAACGCTGCTCTTTGCTTCCGAGTTGTCAAAGACCTCCTGTCCGTCTATTTTTATGCTGCCCTCGTCCGTCCTGTAAACGCCGCATATCATACGCATAAGCGTGGACTTGCCCGCACCGTTCGAGCCGAGAAAGCCGTATATGCAGCTGTCTGGAATTACAAGCGAAACATTGTCAAGAGCCTTTTCCCTGTACTTTGATACGATTCCCCTGTTATTGACGGTCTCCTCCGGTACGTCATTGAATATTTTTTCGGGACTGCCGCTTACGAACGGTGCGGCATATCCTGCGGCAGCGGACGGTACTGCTGCGCCCGACGGTTTTCCGTTTCCCCGCGCCGAAAACGGAATAAGCTCCTTTGCATTAAAATGCGGCTGACTTCTGTTTTCAAAAACCATTGAAACATTTGATATCTCTATCATTGAATATCCTCCTTTACTCCATATTTATTATACATTCAAATACGTCCTCGCCCTTTTCGCCGTCATAGCAGAATTTATAGTATTCGCTCGGCTCATAAACCGCAGAGTTAAAATACATCGTGTATTCCGCTGAACCGTCCGACCGCACGGCAAGCTCCCACGGAGTATCGTAAAGCGTCCCGCTTACGCCCTCCAGATCGTTTTTTACCTCGGGGGTATCCCCTCCCGCAAGCAGCAGGTCAAACTCCCATCTGTAGGCGGAGGAATAATCATCTGCCGTTCTGTAAAGCCTGAACCTGTAGGGCTTGAAAATTTCCGGTTCTCCCGTAAGACACTGCACCCTTAACACTACCTTTATGTATCTTCCGTCAACAATGGGCTCGGCTGTGAAGCAGTATGAATTTTTATGCGTCAGAACGGAGTATTCTCCCTCCCTTGGGACAAGCTCCGACGGGACTGAGGCTTTTTCTCCCTGAAAATCCTTACCCGCTCTTATCGCGTTTTTGACCGCGCTTCGCTTTGTGATCTCAAATTCCGCTGCCGAAGCGTTGTTAAGCTCATCGGGGTCAACATTGTTGTAGTCCCGAAAGCCAATTGCTTTATACATTATCTTGTATGCATAATCAACGCATACCTCGTCTCCCACAAAATCAACGTCAAAGCTTACCGTTTCGCCCGCTTCAACCGTATAGTAACCGTCCGAAGCTACAAGTCCCGTATCGCTCGCGCTTATTGGGATCATGGTGCCGCTGTCGTGATTGTTTCTGCCGTACAGCACCATTTTCTGCGGAATAAAATCAAAGTCCCTTTCGGATAAATTCGTTATCGTAAATTTTGAGTGGACAACAAAATCATCATCGCGGTAACTGGGAAGCTTTGCCGCACGCGGATAATATTGCAGCGACTCAGCTCCCGTAAATTCCATGAGCAGATAAAAGTCTCTTCCGCTGTAATCAAGCTGATTTTCGGCAAGCACTGCCGCTTCCGTTGTTTCGGAGGACGCTGCTTCCGTTGTTTCAGGCTCGGTCTCCGCAGGCGCAAAGCTGACTGAAGCCCGCTCCGATACAGTCTCGGAGCTTTCGGGTACAGTTGTTGAAGCAGCCGCGGTTTCCGAAACGTCCGCGCCTGTAATTTCCGCGGGGACGCTTTCGTTTTCACACCCGCAAAGCATAAGCGCTGACATTATTGCAATTATTGTGATCATGACCTTACGTTTCAATGAGATCTTCCTCCCGGTTTTTCATAACACCCTCCGTTGATCTGCTTTGAAAAAATACAAATTTACTCCGCTGTTTTATCAACATAATCTTCTTTCCATACGTCCCAGTCAAAAAAGCCATAGCCCGTTTCGTTCAAAGCGCTGTAATATTTCTCCCCGCTGTGACTTCCGTTAAAGGAAAGAAATCTTGCTCTGGAATAATCCTTTAAATCGTAAATTATTGTAAATTCCGTCGGATTTTCGGGAGTCATGCAGATATATTCGGGCAACTCATAGATCGTCCCCACACCGTCAAGCTTGATACCCGCCTCCTCGGGAGCATAAACAAGGCTTTCGTCAACGCTGATATAGAGCGGTTCAAGCCCCTCTATTTTCGGCTCGTTATATACAACGCTAAACCCTCCGTTGGGCATATAGAGAGTCTGGCGTTCAGCAATTTCTGCCTCGCCTTTGTAGCCGCAGCAGGCAATTATAAAACAGGACGGTTCTATAAGCTGTGCATAATCACTTCTGTTGTACGCCGTAAAAGAGACCGCAAGGTAATTTTTTTCGCCGTCCTTTATGCCCCTTAAATGGTGCATTTCATATGTGGTGGGAGTGGCTGTGACCTCGAAATACCCCTTATAAGCGTGAATAACGTGAGTTCTGTAAAAATACTCCGCAACATCATCCGCGCTCTGTATGTCAATAATTTCATCAAATTCCTCGGGGTAAAAATCCTCGCCCTCTTCAAGATATTCCCCGCCGTAAAGTATGCCGTCTATTGCCGCCGCCTGCTCCAGAGAGCATAGAAAACGCAGCTCACCTATCTCCGATCTTCCGGGCTTTATATCCTTGAAATTCTCGATGTCATCACCGTATGAAAACATATCGGGAAGCGTAAATTTCGATGCGTCAAAGGTTTTTTCCTCCTCCGTCATATTTTTCGCCTTTACCTCGACTGTGACCACAAACAGGTCGGGATTTATTCCTAAATCATGTACAATATCGGGATAATAAAGCGACGATCGAAGTGCCGTAAGCCCTGCCGCAACGGAAAATTCTTCGTTCTGAAAGTACGCCTGCCTCCTGCTTGGGGAAAGCGGCTTTACCTCCTTTTTCTTGGCTTTAGTTTTTTGGGTTTCAGCCCTTGCTGCCGATGTGGTTTCGGAGACCGTCATGCTCTCGGACTGTTCCTCTGCGGGCTCCGCCTTTTTTTCGCAGCCCGAAAGCATTATTGCCGCAATTATGCCCAGAATACATATCCTGCTTTTTTTCATAAAAACCCTCCGTTAATTTACCTTGAAATATGCGTATGCCGTATCGTAACCGTTATATGAAACGTACAGCTTTTTCTCGTTGCATTTGACTTAGGAAAATCTCCCACGATAGTTC
>JAIEDQ010000169.1 GCA_029067895.1 Oscillospiraceae bacterium
GGGTACGCTTGGTCTGCATGGCTTTCATTGAGGAATGCACCATAACAACGTCTCCATTGCAAAGTCCCAGCTCGGAAAGCTGCTGCCTGTAAAGTTCGCTTTCGGTCATTTTATTCCCCCCGTTTCTTTATCGGGAGCATTAAATCAAGCTTTACTTCAAGCTCAGTCTCGGGATTCCAGCCGTTATGCGCGTTGTATATCCAGTTGATATGTTCTTCAAGGCTGCCGCCCATTATTTCCTCCGTTCCGCGCCAGTCGACTTCGTATTTGTCGTTTCCCTCCACCCATTTGAAAAGGTCTTCCCAGCGCTGAAATTCGGAGAAAGAAATTGTCATTGCGGCATAAAGTCCGCCGTCAAAGTGCTTCTTGACAAGAGGCTCGGGAACCTCCATATCTTCGGGGACGGACACCCAGAACTCGTAGCCGTGAATGTCTCCCTCAAGAATGCCGGGGTTGGGATGGTTAAATCCGAACATTCTTGTATCGGGCTTTATCTCATACAGACGGCTTTTCTGAACAAATTCGGTGATTACCTTGCCGCACGCGTCCTCGGGTTCTTCCCCCACGCAGCAGTGAGAAGCCACAGTCAGGGGCGGGAGCATAACAATTTTTATGTCGCTTTGCTGCTTACTGAGTACATCTTTTGCATTATTCAGATCACTCATAGTTGAACGTTCCTCCTTTAAGGTATTCTTTGAAAGGGAGAGCGTCTCGGACAATTCAATAAGCTGCTTGTCCTCCAGCAGGTCAAAATTCGCTTTAAGACGGTTTTCTTCAAGTCTTTCGGCAAAGTCCTTAATAATGCCGCGGATAACGTCCAGAGCGTTTATTTCCTCGTCAAGCTCCGAAATGCTTTTGCGGAGAATTTCAAGAGTAGCTGTGTATTTGCTGTCGTCGAGAATAACGGAAATATCCTTTAGGGAGATACGCAGCTTCCGCAGTATGACGATCTGCTGCAGACGTCTTACAGCGTTCTCGTCATAGGTGCGGTAGGCGTAGCCCTCCTTGCGAATCGGGGTGATCAGTCCCATTTTTTCGTAGTGTCTTAACATTCTCGGCGTTACGCCGAAGCCTTTGGACACCTGGCTTATTGTAAGATTTTCCATGACAAATCTCCTTTCAAGGTTAATTATAACGTACGACACGGTGTCAAAGTCAAGAACCTTTGAAAAAATTTTCCCGCGGCAAATAAACCGTCTTTCCCGAACAGCCCCAAAACAGCCTGACATGGTTATGCCCATATCAGGCTGTTCTTCACATAGTATGTCCCGATTTTAGTCGGTTTCGATCTCAAAATATGCGTAGTACATTTTTTTGTCAAAATCCGCCGTTCTGCGGAAATTCATGATCTCCTTACCCAAGCGGTATTTTCCCGCGGGAGGCTCGCCGTAAAGCCACTCCCAATTTTCCGTAAATTCTACGGAATCGCCGCAATCGATCATCCACGCCTCGTCAGTCCATTGTATCGGATCATCTTCCGGAAAAAGCTTCACAGCCGTCCACTGACCGTTCCGATAATGCTCCAGTTCAAAATAACTGCCTGTCTCCAGTTCTCCCTCGGAGTCTCCGCCCGATTGAGTAAATACCAACGTACAGCCCGTCGGAGTCACATCCTTTGCGGTAAGCGTAAGTCCCCACGCATCGGGAACGATAACGCCCTTTTCGTCAAATTCATACTCCACTCCCTGAATCGTCACTTTTCCCGTTGCAAGCTTTCCGTCGGCTTGCAGGAAATATTTCCTCACGCCTTTTGACCTGATCCAGCAGTTCTTTTTCATTACTCCGTCCCTGTAGAAATAGCGGTCGCCACCCTTTTTTGTCCAGCCGCTGTACAGACCCATATCCTCGCCGCTGTCTGAGACGCGGTATTTAAGTCCGTCACGTTCAACAAGGGTATCGGCATAAGCATTCAGCGGAACGCAGGTCATTGTCAGAACCGCCGCCGCAATTGCAAGAAATTTTTTTGCTTTCATGATCATTCTCCTTCAAATCAAATTAATATCCGAGATCCGAAGCTCTCTGCTGTATATACAATCGGCAGTGCGGAAATTTTTCATTTCCCGAAAAATTTGTATATTTGAACAAACCGCAAGTCCGATAACGGTTACAGTGCATAAAAAGTCAGCCGCTTATTTGGCGAGACTACCGGTTCTGTCTTATTCTCGTCTCGGAAGCAAGACTTCCTGTACCTGCTGTAGGCGGCAAGGTACAAGTGCATATTCACTAAAGCAATTCGTTATAGTGCTGAAACGTTTTTAACATTATATTGACATTTTTGTTAAAAAGATATATAATTATACTAAAGCAACAGCTTTACTCCAAAGAAAGGACTGATCGACTTCATGAACAAAATAATTACCATAGGCAGACAATTCGGCAGCGGCGGACGCGAAATCGGCGAAAAGCTTGCGGAAAAGTTAGGTTACGCCTTTTACGACAATAAACTGATCGCAATGGCGGCGGAAAAAAGCGGAATGAGCCACGCTGTCCTTACCGACGCGGACGAAAAAGCCGCCAGCCCTTGGCTGTACGCGGCAATGAGCCAGACGGGTCAGACGGGCTTCGGAGTAAATCTTTCCGCAAACGACGCGCTCTATACCGTTCAGGCGCAGATAATCCGCGAGATAGCCAAAACGGAGAACGCCGTTATTGTGGGACGCTGCTCCGACTATATCCTCAAGGACGAGGAGATCGAGCTGCTTAACGTTTTCATCTACGCGCCCGCCGAAGCGCGGATAAAGCGTGTTCTGGAGCGGGAAAACGTCACCACCGAGCAGCAGGCTCTCCAGATGATGAAGCGGCACGACAAGCAGCGCAAGCTTTACTACGACTTCTACACCGACCGCAAGTGGGCTGCCCACGAGAACTATCACCTTACGCTGAACAGCGACAAGTTCGGCATTGAGGGTACGGCAGCTATTATCGCCGCCGCGATCTCCAAATAACCAAAAAGAGGGTACCTTGCGGTACCCTCTTTTTATGCTATGTAGAAATTACTTTCTCTTCTTAGCAACGATAGCAGCAGCGCCTGCGATAGCCATTACAGCAGCGATAGAAGCAACAGCAGTGTTGCCTGTAGCAGCAGGAGTTGTTGTTACAGCAGGAGCGGGAGCGGGCTCAACAGCAGCGGGCTCAACAGCAGGCTCAGCAACGGGAGCAGCTGTCTCTGCGGGAGCAGCAATATCCTCGTCAGCGTCGTCATCAACTGCAATGTCCTCAGCAAGAGCAGCATCCTCAACGGGAGCAGCCTCTGTCTCAGCAGGAGCAGCTTCTGTCTCCTCGGGAGCAGCCTCTGTCTCAGCAGGAGCGGGAGTTACACCGATAGGAAGAGCGTTGCCCTTGGAATCAAGGAGCTGAACGTTGTCAACATACATTACATATTCGTCATACTCGTCAGTAGTAGCCCACTTCATAAGACCGAAGAAAGGATTGATACCATCTTCTGTGTAGAACTCGTTCTTCATCATAAATTTTCTTTCAATCTTAACTTCAGCAGGAACGCCCGGATCATAAGCTCCGCCATCCCAAGTACCCTGAGACCAGCTGGGGTTTACCTGACCCTTGCCCTTAGCTTCAAGGTCAAAACCGCCGGCAGCACCAACTGCGCCGCCTACCCAGCCAACGATACCTTCCTCAGACTTAGGAACGATAGTAAGATCAAATGTAATCTTGCGAATCTGAACAGTGTTAGATCTGTCAGTAATCTTGTCAAGGTCAAACCAAACCTTAGGACCATTTTTCTTGTTCGTAACATCAACCTTCAGTCTCTTGGAACCGTTATAGTCCTCAACAGAAAGAACGGAAGGATCAGCACCGGCATCATCTACGTTCATGTAAACGAAAGAGCAGTCGCCGTCCTCAAAGTCGATAACTGTGCCGCCCTCGTTGATAGCGGATACGGACATTGCAGCCATAGTAGAAACTGTCATAGCGGCAGCAGCTACACCGGCAATGATTTTTTTGATTTTCATTGTTTGTTTCCTCCAATTCTATTAGTGCGGGTCTTTTTCTGCCCGCCTTAGTAAGATAATTATATCATTATTCGTTCACTAAAACAATATACTTTTTTTATAAGAATTACAACAAATTTTTGGTGAATTTAGTGAAAAAAGCAAAAATAATTCCGCTCCGTACTAAGGGGCGGAATTATTACAATAAGTATTATCTTACTTTCTCTTCTTAGCAGCAACAGCGGCAGCGCCTGCAACAGCCATTACAGCAGCGACAGCCATTACAGCTGTGTTTCCTGTAGCGGGGGAAGTCGTTACAGCAGCGGGCTCTGCGGCAGGAGCAGCAGCTTCAGCAGCGGGAGCGGCTGTCTCTGCGGGAGCAGCAGCATCGTCGTCAGCGTCGTCAGCAACTGCAACATCCTCAGCGGGAGCAGCCTCTGTCTCTTCGGGAGCAGCTTCCGTTTCAGCAGGAGCTGCGCCGTATTCACCGATCGTAACCTGCTCGCCCTCTTCGCTTGTGATGCGCTTTATAGCACTCTGAGGAGCGTCAGCCTTTGAGATATCGGCAGACTTTACAATAACGTTGCATACCATAAAGCCAAGACCGCCGTCAGCCAGCGTAGAGATCACGTCGGCAGGAATGATAAACTCAACCGAGGTCTGACCGTCGGCAAGAACAAAGTTGCCGTCGTCAGCCATTGCCAGTACGGTATCACTCTGGAGCTGGTCTGTAAAGCCTACCCAGTTTGTGTCGTGGTCTATAGGTCTGAGGTGGTGGAGATGCTCGCCTACGATCGGCTCCTTGATCTCAACGTCAAGTACGACCTTTACGTCACCGCCGAGAGCCTCAAGATCAGCCTTGGGAATGCATTTGCCTGCTTTCCAGTTGCCGGGGTATTCGGTGTCAAGAGTAACGGTAGCGGCAAACACGTTGACCGCCGTCATGGAAACTGCTACAACAGCAGCCGCGATGGAACACAAAATTTTTTTAACGTTCTTCATATTATTACCTCCATTTTAACTTGCATGTTTGCTTGTTTGTTTTACTGAGGCAATTATAGCATGGCGTTTATCTTTTGGATATCATTTTTTTGACAATAGTATCAAAATTTTTACCGAATTCAAAAACAAAAAACCCGAGGGAACAAGCCCTCGGGTTTAAGGATGTACACTTAGAAAATTACTTTCTCTTCTTAGCAGCGATAGCAGCAGCGCCTGCAACAGCCATTACAACAGCGATAGAAGCAACAGCAGTGTTGCCTGTAGCAGCAGCAGTTGTTGTTACAGCAGGAGCGGGAGCGTCTGTTGTTGCAGCGGGAGCTTCAGCAGCAGCGGGAGCAGCAGGTGCTTCATCAGCGTCGTCTGTAGCAGCGGGAGCCTCGTCAACCTCTGCGGAAGCTGTGTCGTCAGCAGCAGCGGGAGCAGCGCCTGTTGCTTCCTCGTAGGACATACCTTCCATGATATCGGAGGACTGAGCCTCGTCAACACGTCTGATAGCGCCCTGAGCGGAACCAGCGGAAAGATCAGCGGACTTGATGATAACGTCGCATACCTGGAATGCGAGACCGCCGCTCTCATCCTCGTTGCCCTCGTCGTCAACATAGCCCTTGAATTCGGACCATACAGACTGAGGAACTACAAATTCGAGAGTAGTCTGACCCTCAGCGAATACGAAGAAGCCGTCGCCCTTAGCGATAGCGGTATCACTTGTAAGACCGTCTGTGATCTGATCCCAGCTTACGCAGATGTTCATAGGCTTTGCAAGGTGATTGTGATTGCCGATAAGGGGATCCTTTGTCTCAACGGTGAGAACTACCTTAACGTCGCCGCCGATAGCCTCAAACTCAGCCTTGGGAATGGTCTTGCTTGCGCCCCATGCGCCGGGATATTCGCTGTCGAGAGTAACTGTAGCAGCGAAAGCGTTGATAGCTGTCATGGAAACAGCTACAGCCGCAGCCGCAACAGCTGCGAGAACTTTTCTGAACTTCATAAAAATTTCCTCCAATTCTTTTGCAGATTTGATTTGTCTGCCAAATAAATATTTGCACAATAATTATAACACTGCTTCGTTAAAATTGCAACATATTTTTTACACAGTAATTATTCAGTATTTTTGTTAAAAACAGCAAAAAGGACGAAAGTTCAAGCCTTTCGTCCTTTTAAAATACTTGTTTTCCGAAAGATTACTTTCTCTTCTTGGAAACTGCAGCAGCAGCGCCTGCAACAGCCATTACGCTGAGCATAACGGCAGCGGAAGTGTTGCCTGTTGCAGCGGACTGAGTGTTGTTGTCAGCTGCGGGAGCAGTCTCAGCGGGCTCCGTCTCTGCGGGAGCGGGAGCTTCTGTGTCTCCACCGCCCAGACCGGAAACTGTAAAGGTTACCTTCATAGAAGAGCCGATAGCAGTTGCCTGATTTACGGGAGAGTCGTTCTTGGTATCACCGTACTGGTTGTAGATCTCGATTCTGTAGTTGCCCTTTTCCTCGATATCGCCATAGATGATCTTGCTAGCGTCGAAAGAGATCTCCGAGCCGTCGATCTCTACCTTGTCGAGAACAGCGGTAGCCTCGGGAGCGCCTGCAAACATCTGCTCAATGTCGATTACGAAAACGCCGAAATCGGAAGCGCCTGCAACAGCTGTGGATTCAAGAGTATACTGACCGTCGCCTGTTACCTCAACGAAGGAGTCCCAGTCCTGAACAGCCCATGCTGTGTCAGCAAAGCCCAGCTTTGCGTTGTAGCTGTCAGCAGCAAAAACGTTGACAGCCATTGCGGAAACAGATACTGCCGCAGCCGCAACAGCTGCGAGAATTTTCTTAAGCTTCATGATAAATTCCTCCATAAAAGTCAAATTTATAAGTCCGTCCAAACAGGATGGTACGTAATATATTATACACTTGTTTCTCAAAAAAATCTATGATAATTTTGTATAAATTAAAACGTTTACATTGTGCATTTTTACAAAAAAATCCTCCGATTTCACTCGGAGGATTTTTCATTTAAGCTTAAATTAAAAATTCAGCTTACTTAGCCTTCTTAGCAACTACAGCAGCTGCTGCGAGAGCAACAGGGATAACTGCGAGAGCTATAGGAGAGTTGCCTGTAGGGGGGTTCTGAACAGGTGCAGCGGGAGTCTCGTCCTCAACGGGAGCAGCAGGAGTCTCGTCCTCTTCGCCGTCGTCGGGCTCTTCGTCGCCGCCGTCGATCTCCTCATCGCCCATCTCGTCATCGAGTGTAGCATCATCAGCAGTTACGCCAGCAGCAGATACAGTCATTGTGAGAACTGTAGCGGACATAGCGCATACAGCGATAGCAGCAAGAATCTTCTTAAGTTTCATTGTTAATTCCTCCATTCAATTGTTTTGTATATAGTTTATCTTAACTATGGTGTAATTATAACACAATAGTCCGCTAAATCCAATTGCCAATTTAACAATATTTTGGCAAATTATTTCTCCATATTTGCGCATTATCCACAAAAACAGGAATTTTTTTCAGCAAAAAATTAAATTTTGGTTACAATTTTCGATGTATTTTCCTGTATTGTGCATTTCCGTAAAAAAGATTTCCAATAATTTTTTATTCATTTTGCGTGTATAACGCTTTACAAAATTAAATAATGTGTCATAATATTTATAGAATATAAAGCAAAGGAGGAAGCCTATGGAACTCAGACTTAAAGAACTGCGGTACACCAACCACCTTTACCAGCGTCAGCTCGCAGAATACCTTCACTGTACCCAGCAGACATACTCCAGATACGAAACGGGTGAGCTTCAGCCCTCGCTTTTGGTTATGGAACGGCTCGCTGAATTCTACGAGACCAGCGTTGATTACATTATGCGGCTTACCGACGATAAAGCTCCGCACAAGCGCGGCAGCAAGCGCGGCAGCGGTTCATAAGCTTTTAAGGGAACGTACCGTTCGGACGGGCGTTCCTTTTTTTGCATACACGCCTGCCGTTTTTCACAAACTAAAGCGCCGGACGGAAAATATTTTTGTTGAAATAAGGGAAACCGCGAAAATGCTATGTACTTTTTGGCGGCGTGAGTGTATAATGTGGTCGGACACAAAGGGAAACTCACATATGAAAAAATTTAGGGAAACTGTGCAAATGCTGTGTACTTTTCGGCGGCGCGGGTGTATAATGTGGTCGTACGCAAATTTATTATGACAAAAAGGGGATTCGTAATTATGAAAAAATTTACAGCAATACTTTCACTTCTGCTCTGCGGAGCAATGCTCGCCTCATGCGGAAATGACGGGAGAGGGGACTCGGCTTCGGACGATACGCATACGGCGTCCGTTTCCGAAACGGAAACCAACACGGAGACCGAAACCACGGCGGAAACCGAGACGGAGACTGAGACCGCTGAAACCGAAACCGAGACCGAAACTGAGACGGAGACGGAGACAGAAACCGATACGGAAACAAGTACGGAAGCGGAAACGTCATCCGAAACGGTATCGAGTGCGCCCGGCAGCGACATCAGCGAGCTTGACATCGACGCGATGATAAAGCTTATCGAGGAAAACTCCAAAACCGTGGGAAATGATACCGCAGGGTACATAACCGTTTATTCGGGCAGTACATACGAAGAATACGAGGACGGCAACTTCACCGTGACCTCGGAGGACGGCAAAACCCGCATTTTTACTGAGCTTTACAGCGGTCTCCAGACCGACCTTGAACAGACCGCGTATATGTTCTGCCTGACCGTAGCCATGAACTCGGAGATCGACGGCTACGAGACCTACAATGTCAACGAAGTTACCGTGGACGGCATGAACGGCGCCTTTGCTGTGATGATAGACGGAGACACCGATCTGGGCTTCAAGCTTTACGCCGCCTTTGCCGATCCCGAAAGTGAAATGATCCGCGCTCTCGGCTGTGAATGCTCCGACTTTACGGACGAAAACGTGATCGTTTCATCGGTAACATTCGACTCCTACCGCCGCTCCGTTAAAATCGAATAATACGGTTATTTTTGCCGTTGCTTTTTTACACAAATCGAAATGCCGCAAAGAAATTTTTTTTGTTGAAATAAAGGAAACCGCCGAAAAATTATATACTTTTCGGAATTATGAGTGTATAATGTCAAGGTGTGCGAATTTGCGCTTATTTTATTTAAAGGAGATACTATAATTATGAAAAAATTTCTTGCGGCGATAATATCCCTTTCGCTCTGCGGCGTAATGCTTGCAGGCTGCGGCGGAAACGGCGCGGATAACACGGTTTCCGACGAGACCACCTCTGCGGCTGCGGATATCGGCGATGCTGTTACCGAAGCTGATACCGAAGAGAAAAAGGACGAAACGGAAGCTGAGACCGAAGCCGAAACAAAATCCGAGACCGAGGCTGAAACCGAAGCCGAAACCGAAGCCGAAACAAACGACAGCTCTGCGGCGGCTGCTTCCTACAGCACTATTGACGAATTTGCCAACGACAAAAGCATTTTCTCCCTGCCTACGGAACCCATATCCGCGGGAGACAGCCTTACATACGGTTTTGTAAGAACGCTTGAGGGCGCGACCGAGTTCTACATGGACGTTGAAGCTACAGACGGAAGCGTTGCAATGGTAATAGCTCTTTCGGGCAAGGACGTTTACTTGAAGATGTCCGGCTCGGGCGTAGATGAAAATGTTACCATAATGATAAAGGATTCCCTCATGTATATGATAGACGATTCCACAAAGTCGGGCTACTATTTTGCGGCGGACGAGGACACCATGAACGAGTACAGCGTTGAGGAGATGCTCGGCGAGATCGACATGGACAAGGAGATCGAGGACGCAGAGGACGTTAAGGTCTGCAAGGTCGAGATCGGCGGCAAGGAGTACACCTTTGAGGTAGCCGAAACAGGCGGCGGATTCCTTTTTGACGGAGACGAGCTTTACGCGATAATCAATCCCGAATCGGACGCGGATTTCAATGCGCTTGTGGTTCACGATTTTTCGGGAAATGTTCCCTCGGGCATATTTGAGCTTCCCTCAGACTACGAGCTGATTGACCTTAGGGCGCTTATAGAGGATTTTGGTGAATAATCGGCGCACTGTGCCAAATTGAATATAAAAACGTCCTGCGAACGAAAAACGTCGCAGGACGTTTTTATATAGCTGGTCCAGCTGATGTTGGCGGCTTTGCCGCCTATGTGTTGTGCAACATTTACAAAGAATTTAACGTTTTGTACTGTAATTTGTGGAAAATGTTGTTAAGCCATTGCAATTTATAAGCAATTAGGCTATAATGTATGGTATGAAAAAATAAATTTTTGTTTATTTGTAACAATAACTTTGACCTTTGTTTCAAATATTCGGATAGGAGCTGTTTACCCATGAAACACTACGGAACCGATGCAATCAGGAACATCGCCATAGCCGGTCACGCCGGTTCGGGCAAAACCTCCCTCGCTGAAGCTCTGCTGTTCAGAGCGGGAGCCTCCGACAGACTTGGCAGAACCGATGACGGTACCACAGTCTGCGACTACGACCCCGAAGAGATCAAGCGCAAAGCCTCCCTCAGCACGTCCCTTGCTTCATTTTCCACTAACGATATAAAGGTAAATCTTCTGGATACCCCCGGTCTGTTCGACTTTGCCGGTGGTATGCATGAGGGCATTACCGCCGCAGGTACGGTTATGATAACCGTTTCCGCAAAGTCGGGCGTAAAGGTTGGCACGGAAAAAGCCTACGACCTCGCCTGTGAGCTTGGCAAGCCCAAGATGTTCGTTGTCACCAAGGTTGACGACGCGGACGCTAACTTCTATAACGTCCTCACCGACCTGAAAACCAAGTTCGGTCCTACAGTCTGCCCCGTTGTTGTTCCCGTTATCAAGGATAGAAAAGTAGTCTCCTTTGTTAACCTTATTGAAATGAAAGCCTATACCTACGACGCAAAGGGCAATGCGGTCGAGACCGAAATGCCCACCGCGGAGATCTCCGAAAAGATGGAGTACCGTATGGACGGTCTGGTTGCGGCGTTCTCCGAAGCCGTTGCTGAGACCGACGACGACCTTATGGAAAAATTCTTCGAGGGCGAGCCTTTCACCCAGAAAGAGCTTGTACACGGTATCCACAAGGGCATGAACAACGGTATAATCACTCCCGTTGTATGCTGCTCATCTTCCACAACTGCGGGCGTGGATATGCTGCTTAAAGAGATCGAGCTTCTGCTCCCGTCTCCCCGCGACAACAAACCTGTTCTTGCCGAGGACACAAGCGGAGAGCCTGTTGAGATCGCTTACGACGAGACCGCTCCCATGTCGGCGTTCGTGTTCAAGACCGTTGCCGACCCGTTTGTTGGAAAGATGTCCTTTATAAAGGTAATAAGCGGCGTTCTGAAAGCCAACACCGAATATGTCAACACCTCAACCGGCGCTCCCGAAAAGATAGGAAAGCTTTACAGCCTCTGCGGCAAAAAGCAGACCGAAATATCCGAAGCCTCCGCAGGCGATATTGCCGTTGCCGTTAAGATTGGCGCGGGCACTTCCGACACCCTCTGCGCTGCGGACAGAAAGATAAAGATACCCGCGATAGAATTTCCCAAGCCCTGCTACCGTATGGCGGTATTCGCAAAGGCTCAGGGAGACGAAAGCAAGATCAGCGCAGGCATACAGCGTCTTGCCGAGGAGGATAAGACCCTTTGGTACGGTCTGGACGACTTTACCAAGGAGCAGATACTCAGCGGTATGGGCGAACAGCACCTTGACGTTGCAGCCGCCAAGCTCAAAGCAAAATTCGGCGCGGACGTTGTGCTGAAAGAACCCAAGATCGCCTACAGAGAAACTATCCGCAAGAAAGTCAAGGTTGAGGGCAAGCACAAGAAACAGAGCGGCGGTCACGGTCAGTACGGTCACGTCTGGATCGAATTTGAGCCCTGCCTCTCCGACGAGCTTGTTTTCGAGGAAAAGGTATTCGGCGGAGCAGTTCCCAAGAACTTCTTCCCCGCTGTTGAAAAGGGCTTGCAGGAAAGCATGAAGAAAGGCGTTCTGGCAGGCTGCCCCGTAACGGGTCTCAAGGCTGTTCTTGTGGACGGCTCCTACCACCCCGTTGACAGCTCCGAAATGGCATTCAAGACAGCGGCTTCAATTGCCTTTAAGGAGGGCTTGAAGCAGGCTGACCCCACAATCCTTGAACCTATAGGAAAGCTTACCGTTACCGCGCCCGACGACAACACGGGCGATATTATGGGCGACCTTAACAAGCGCCGCGGCAGAGTTATCGGCATGAACCCCGCGTCTAAAAAGGGCATGACCGTTATTGAGGCGGAAGTCCCCACAAGAGAAATGCAGAGCTTTACAACTCAGCTCAGACAGATCACCCGCGGACACGGCAGCTTCACTCTCGAACACCTGAGATACGAGCAGCTTCCCGGAAATCTGGTCAGCGAGGTAATTCTCAGCAACGAATAAGCAATATCTGTACGATACTTTTTGCAGGGGACGGCGCGGCTGTCTCCTGCAAAAAACGCATATCCGCGTCATTTACTGTCGTTGAACCGTGCCTATCTTATTTCGCACATTAAATGTGACAAAAAAATTTCGCGGCAGTTTACATAAAATACATTGACAAAATTTGTTTTATGTACTAAAATAGATATGTTATTCTGCTAACCCCGCGTCTGCGGTCTATAGTTGTCTTGTTTGTGACGCGGATACTGATTTCAGCATAAACCGAAAGGATTGAACGCATAATGAAATTAAAGAAATTTTTAGCGGCGGCAGTCGCCTCTGCCGTTGTTGCGGCAGGAGCTGCTTCCGTATCCGCGCTGAACGACGGCGAAGCGACCTACTGCTTCGATACAAACGCGGCAATGGCGGATTGGCAGACCTACGGCTCTGTCACCGAAACAGGAACTAAAGCCGATCAGACGACCTCCGTATCCAAAAACGGAAACGGCTCGCTGATTGTCTCCGTAAACGTGGCTGACGAAGTGGAAAACCAATTCGGAGGATTTTACGTGGAGGCTTCCGCGCTTGGTCTGAAAAGCTTTCAGGGCTGTACTGTGGAAATGAGCGTGCTGCTCTGCGAAAACGCCGAGGGCTTTTACGACAACTTCTCCCTGTTCTCCGACGGAATGATCTGGATCACAGCCAAACCCGAAACGCTCAGCACAAGCGAATGGACTACCGTTACGCTGGAGCTTCCCGCAAATGCCGATAACAGCAGAGTAGGCTTCACTATCCCTACATTTACTCTGCATAAAGGAGATATCCTCTACATCGACGACTTCTCGGTGACAGATTCCGACGGAAAAATAATAGCCAACAAGGGCGACTACGCCGTAAAGGCGATCACTTCCGCAGAATCGGTATCTTCGGGTACAAACATTGTTCTCACCATACTGCTTGTCGTGCTTATTCTCGTGATCGTCGGAGGAATCGGCATTATCGTATCCTCGGCAATCAAGCGCTTTTCCTGATACGCTGCAACAAATCCCCCGAGGGGCGATCCGTATTCCGCGGCTGCCGTCGGGGGATTTTTCTGTACGACTGAGCTGTAATCTGTATGTAATACTAATTCACGACATGAATTTTTTATCAGCACATTTGGAGTGAATTAGGATTTTATGTGTAACCGAAATGTTCTTGATTTTTTTCATATTTTAAGGTATCATAATATATGAACATACGCGAAAGGAGATATGCTTCCTGCGGGAGCATGGTCATCGGAATGGAAAAATTAAAAAAGATATTTACTAACAAATGGTTTATCCTCGCGGTAAGCATACTCTGCTCGGCATATACCGTTTGTCTTATATATTTTGCCTACGCCGTGTTTTTCTATGACATCGTCTATACGGACAAAACTATGTTCGCGGTAATATATTCGGCTTTCTCACTGATTGCGGGACTGCTGTTCTTTTATACAAGACGTTCGTTTATAACGGGTATCATAAGCATGATAAACATGATTATGTTTTTCCCCACGCTTCTTCTGGACTGGGGTAACTGGCCGCTGCTTATCCCCGCGGCTATGGTAACTCTTTTCGGCTTCTTCTGCTGCAAAATGAACGACACGATAAAAACGGTTTTCGGCACCATCTTCCTGCTGATGTATATTCTGGGAAGCATTGCGTTTTTCCTTATAATGAATGTGTTTACAGTAACTACGGTGGACACGCTGCTCACTCCTCCGGGGGGCATAGTTTCTCCCTCGGAAAACTTCCGCTGCTACGTTCTGGACGTTAAAAATAAGTCCTCGGGAAAAGTAGCGGTCTATATCGAGCCTAACAAGCTTGACAAGGATCTTAAAGTCATCACGCTTAAAACGACTATCAAGCGTCTTGTAAAACAGGCGAATAAAGCAAACCGTGACGATGCCCTCAACTACGACGTACATTGGGAGGACAAAAAGCTCTTCATAAACGGCGAGGAGTATTTCGACGAGTCGGACTACACCACTCTTAACAGCAGCGGAGAGCTTAACTACGACTTCTCCGAGGGCTTCTGGACGCACACCTACTTCGACGTGGACTACCCGCTTATTGAGCTTATAGACCGCTTCAAGACGGTCATTACCGAAAAGCTCAGCGAAGTCAGAAGCGAGGAAAGCGAAGAGAGCGTTACCATCACCTCCGTTTCGGAATAACTTCATAAGGGACAGGAAGCCTGCGCGGCTTTCTGTCCCTTTTAAGTGTCTGTGAATTTCTGCCATTTATAAAAATTTTTTATAATTTTTTCAAAAAAAACGAGACAAACCCAATATTTTATGTTATAATTATACTAACTCATATTATCACAGAGCCGTCCTCTCGCTTTATCTGAGCAGCGTGAAGAAGTCTATGCGCTGCGAACTTGATTTCAGCCCCTCGGATGGTTTCGGAAAGGAAGTACATATGACCCATGAAAAATCCTGCGGTGCGATAGTCTACCGCAAACATCATGGAAACATTGAGATACTGCTTATCAAGCATATCAACAGCGGGCACTGGTCTTTTCCAAAGGGACACGTCGAGGACGGCGAGACGGAGATCGAAACCGCCAAGCGCGAGATCCTTGAAGAAACGGGCGTGGACGTTATAATCGACCCCACCTTCCGCGAGACCGTTCAGTATTTCCCCCGCAAGGACGCGCAAAAGGTCGTTGTGTATTTTATCGCAAAAGCAAAGAATTACGACTTTGTCCCGCAGGAGGACGAGATCGCCGAGATCAAGTGGGTGGATATCGGTCACGCCACCTCGGTGCTTACCTACGAGAACGATAAGTCCATTGTCAACAAGGCTAAAAAGGCAATCAGAGATTAACGCAAAAATGCCGCCGAGCAAAATCCGGCGGCATTTCTTTTTGCGATAAATGTTAAAACAAAAAGGGTACCGATTGGCGGTACCCTTAATTGCAAATAAATCAAACCAGTGAAATAATAGCCATTTCAGCAGCGTCGCCCCGTCTGGGACCGATCTTGACGATTCTTGTGTAGCCGCCGTTTCTGTCGGCATACTTAGGTGCGATATCGTCAAACAGCTTCTTTACCACGTCCTCCTTGGTGACGTAAGCAAGAACCTGACGCTTGGAGTGCAGGTCGTTTGTCTTGGCGGTGGTGATCATCTTTTCCGCCATAGCGCGAACCTCTTTGGCTCTGGTTACTGTAGTTTCGATCTTGCCGTTCTCAAGCAGGTATGTTACCATAGCTCTGAGCATAGCTTTTCTGTGGTCGCTTGTGCGTCCGAGTTTTCTGGTTCCCGGCATTTATATTCACTCCTAACATATCAAAGTTTGCGGCGTTTCTGACCGCCGTATTATTCCTCCTCGGAGCTGAGGTCGAAGCCCAGTGACTGGAGCTTCTCCTTGACCTCGTCGAAGGATTTTTTGCCCAGGTTTCTGACCTTCATCATTTCCTCTTCGGACTTGTTGATAAGGTCGTCAACCGTATTTATTCCCGCTCTCTTCAAGCAGTTGAAGGAACGTACTGACAAGTCAAGTTCCTCAATGGTCATCTCAAGGATCTTTTCTTTACCCTTGTCGTCCTTTTCGATCATTATTTCTGTGATCGCGGATTCATCGGAAAGCTCGGTAAACGGCTTCAGATGCTCAATGAGGAGATTGGCTGCCTGTGAAACAGCCTCTTTTGCGGATACGACGCCGTCCGTCCAGACCTCGAGAATAAGCTTGTCGTAGTCTGTTACCTGACCGAGACGGGTATCCTCAACAGAGTAGTTCACCTTCAGTACAGGGGTATAGATGGAATCCACCGCGATAACGTCGATACCGAAGCCCGAAACCTGCTTGTTCTTTTCAGCAGGAACGTAGCCGCGTCCCTTATCGATGGTGATCTCCATATAAAGCTTAGCGTCCTTGCCGAGTGTAGCAATATGCATTTCCGGAACAAGAATATCCACTTCGGAGTCAGTTTTAATGTCACCCGCAGTTACCTCGCACTCGTCCTCCGCTTCCACATAGACCGTCTTGGGTCCCTCGCTGTGAAGCTTTGCGGTAAGTCCTTTAAGGTTAAGGACGATCTCTGTAACGTCCTCCTTAACGCCGGGAACTGTAGACAGCTCGTGGTGAACGCCGTCGATCTTGACGGAGGTCACAGCCACGCCGGGAAGAGAAGAGAGCAGAACACGTCTCAGGCTGTTGCCGAGAGTGTGTCCGTATCCGCGCTCCAGCGGAGCAACAGTGAATTTGCCGTAGGTTCCGTTGCTTTTAAGCTCGACGGTCTCGATTTCCGCCTTCTGAATTGGTTCAAGCATGATAAAACCCTCCTATTTTGAGTTGCGGATAACGTATTCTGCCTATTACTTGGAGTACAGCTCGACAATAAGGTGAGTCTGAGTCTCGTAGTCCAGATCCTCGGGAACGGGCATACGAACCACCTTAGCTGCAAAGTCCGCCTTGTTGGGTTCAAGCCAGAGAGGAACAACTCTGCCGGCAGTCTGCTCAACGACAGCCTTGAACTTTTCGCTGCTGCGGCTGCCCTCGTAGAGAGCGATAACGTCTCCAACCTTAACTCTGTAGGACGGAATATTAACGCGCTTGCCGTTTACTGTGAAGTGCCTGTGAGTAACAAGCTGTCTTGCCTCGCGTCTTGTGAGGGAAAGACCCATTCTGTAAACGATATTGTCAAGTCTGGATTCAAGAATGGTAACAAGGTTGTCACCTGTCTTGCCCTCCATTTTCTCGGCAATTTCAAAATAGTGACGGAAAGGCTTTTCGAGAACGCCGTAAATGAACTTAAGCTTCTGCTTTTCTTTAAGCTGCATACCGTACTCTGAAACCTTTTTTCTGTTGTTGGCGCCGGGATTTCTGTTGGACTCTTTGGAAATACCCATTACCATAGGGCTGATGCCCAGATATCTGCACCTTTTGAGGATAGGTTCTTTATTCAAAGCCATATTAGTAACACCTCCTGTAAATTAGACGCGTCTTCTCTTGGGAGGACGGCATCCGTTGTGGGGAATAGGAGTAACATCCTTGATGAGCTTTACCTCAAGACCTACTGTCTGGAGAGCTCTGATAGCAGCCTCACGACCTGCGCCGGGTCCCTTAACGTAAACCTCAACGGTTTTGAGACCGTGCTCCATAGCAGCCTTAGCGGCTGTCTCGGCAGCAGTCTGAGCTGCGAAAGGCGTGGATTTCTTGGAGCCTCTGAAGCCGAGTCCGCCGGCGGAAGCCCATGAGATCGCATTGCCCTGAGTATCTGTGATCGTTACGATCGTGTTGTTGAAAGTGGACTGAATATGAACAGCTCCATTTTCAATGTTCTTGCGCTCGCGGCGTCTCTTGATAACTGTCTTTTTACCTTTGACCTGAGCCATTTGATTAGTCCCTCCTTACTTCTTCTTGTTTGCGATGGTCTTTACAGGACCCTTGCGGGTTCTTGCGTTTGTCTTGGTTCTCTGACCTCTTACGGGCAGACCCTTTCTGTGACGAACGCCTCTGTAGCAGCCGATCTCAACGAGTCTCTTGATGTTAAGAGCAACGTTTCTTCTCAGGTCGCCCTCAACCATGATGTTGTGATCGATATATTCACGAAGCTTAGCTACGTCGTCCTCGGTAAGATCCTTGACTCTTGTGTCGGGATTTACGCCTGTGCTTGCGAGGATAACTTCAGCGGATTTACGTCCGATGCCGTAGATATAAGTGAGACCGATCTCGACTCTCTTGTTCTTCGGCAGGTCAACGCCGGCAATACGTGCCATTACAATACACCTCCATGTTAGATTGGGTAATTCTTGCTGATTTTAATTGTCCGGATTTCTCTGCTCCTCCCACAGCTTAAACTGTTCAAGTTAGAGCAGGACGCAGGAGACGAGAATTTACATCTCCCGACCGCCTCCGACAGTCTGTAAAAGCCTTATCTGGCTGTAGGCACTGCCTACCCCTGACGCTGCTTGTGCTTGGGGTTCTCGCAGATGATCATGACTTTGCCTTTTCTCTTGATAACCTTGCACTTCTCGCAGATAGGCTTAACTGAAGGTCTTACTTTCATGTTAAATACCTCCTTCGTATCTTAGAAAACTTACTTATTATTTTGCTCTCCAGGTAATTCTGCCCTTGGACAGGTCGTAGGGAGACATCTCCACCGTGACCTTATCGCCCGGAACGATCCTGATATAGTTCATTCTGAGCTTGCCCGAAACGTGGGCGAGAATTTTGTGTCCGTTGGCAAGTTCCACCTGGAACATTGCGTTAGGCAGAGCTTCAATGACTGTGCCCTCAATCTCGATAACATCTTCCTTAGACAAGCAAATGCCTCCTTATGGGTTCGATATTTCGACGGGAGCGTCGTCCTGCGCACCGTCCGTAAATCTGCGGACAGCGGCTCTCAGCCCTCTGTCTGTCAGATCGCATAGATCAATAACGGTTTTAGTGGGGGCGATATGCTTGACGTTTTTCTTTTTCGGGGACGCGAGCCTGCGCTCCTTGCCGTCCGCCAGAAAAACGTAACCCTCCGCCGCCGAGACAACGACCATAAAGCTGCCCTTGTCCCTGCCCGCCAAAGACCTTACCATCATTCCGGGTCTTGTTTCCACAGAGAATACCTCCTGATCCCGGTTTCCGCTCTTGGTTAGAGAGTGGGTTTGGTCAAAATGACCGGTCCATCGGGCGTAACAGCCACCGTATGCTCGAAATGAGCTGCAAGAGAACCCGATTTTGTAACCACGGTCCAGCCGTCGGGAAGAACTCTTACGTCCTCGCCTACCGCGTTTACCATGGGTTCTATGCATATCGTCATACCCGCCACAAGTCTCGGACCGTGTCCCGTCTTGCCGAAGTTAGGCACTTCGGGGTCCTCATGGAGCTTGCGTCCGATTCCGTGACCGATATATTTTCTGCATACACTGTATCCGTAAGCTGTGCAGTATTCCTCCACAGCGTGCCCGATATCGCCTATTCTGTTGCCCGGCACAGCCTGTTCAATGCCCTTGTAGAGGCTTTCATTGGTGACCTTAAGCAGCTGCTCCGCCTCTTTGGAGATTTTTCCGCAGGCAAAAGTGTAAGCCGTGTCTCCGTGAAAGCCGTCCATTTCAGCGCTTACGTCCACGCTTACGATATCTCCGTCCTTGATCCTAACCTTTTTGGAGGGGATACCGTGGATAAGCTGGTCGTTGACGCTTATGCAGGACGAAGCGGGAAACCCGCCGTATCCTACCAGACAGGGATTTGCGCCGTGCTGTACGATATAATCATGAATGATTTTGTCAAGCTCGTAGGTTGTCATTCCGTCTTTTATTGACTGTCCGCCGAAGTGAAGCGCGTTTGCGGTTATAACGCAGATCTTGCGCATCTTCTCCAGCTCGCCTTTTGATTTTACACTAATCATTATAAATCACGCTTCTTCTCAAGCATTTACTGCTTTTAATACAAGCTCGGAAGTAGCCTTTACCTCGTCCTGACCCTGAACCTTGACCAGCTTGCCCTTCTTGTCGTAGAAATCCGCAAGGGGAGCGGTCTGCTCGTGGTAGGTGCGGAGTCTTTCGATAACCGTTTCGGGAGCGTCGTCCTTACGCTGAACAGCGTTTCCGCCGCACTTGTCGCAGATGCCCTCTGTCTTGGGAGGATTAAACTCCACATGATAGGAAGCACCGCACTTCTCGCAGACTCTTCTGCCCGAAAGACGTCCCTGAATGGTCTCGTCCGCAACCTCAAGAGAGATAACCTTGTCAATGTTCACGCCCATGGTCTCCAGAGCCTCAGCCTGAGGAACCGTTCTGGGGAAGCCGTCGAGAATGAAGCCGTTCTTGCAGTCGTCCTCAGCGATCCTGTCTTTAAGGATACCGATAACTACCTCGTCGGGAACGAGAGCGCCGCTTTCCATAAAGCCCTTTGCCTTAACGCCCATGTCCGTACCGTTCTTAACTGCCTCGCGGAGAATGTTGCCTGTGGATATCTGAGGAATACCCAGCTTGTCGCTGATAACCTCTGCCTGTGTGCCTTTTCCTGCGCCCGGAGCGCCCAATAAAATCAGGTTCATAAAAATCCTCCTTAAAAGTTTTCATCAAACTGAGCTTTTGACTGAGAATGCCCGGTCTCCTTTATTCAAGGAAGCCCTTGTGGTGACGCATCATCATCTGAGATTCAAGCGTTCTTACGGTTTCCAGAACAACGCTTACAACGATAAGGATCGAAGTACCGCCCATTGAGATATTCAGACCCCTGATCGCAAGGCTCGTGAATATAGGCAGTATCGCGATAACACCGAGGAAGAAAGCTCCCACCAAAGTGATCTTGCCCAGAACTCTCTGGATATAATCGCTTGTGGGCTTTCCGGGACGTATGCCCGGTATGCCGCCGTTGTTCTGACGAAGATTATTGGCGATCTCTATCGGATTATACTGCATTGAAACGTAAAAATAGTTAAACGCGATGATAAGCAGGAAATAAAGTATCGCGTACCAGGGACTCTGATAGTTGAAGAAGTTGAGGAATCCCACATAGAACTTGTGCCAGAATCCGTCGGGATTGGTCGTGCGATCGGGGTTGATAAACAGCCTCAGCGTAGACGGAAGCTGCATGATCGCCATCGCGAAGATGATAGGCATAACGCCGCTCATTGCGATCTTGATGGGGATATGGGTGTTCTGACCGCCGTACTGCTTTCTTCCCACCACGCGCTTTGCGTACTGGATCGGGATACGTCTTTCGGACTCGTTCATGAAAACGATAAAGCCTATCATAGCCACAAACACCAGCAATACGAAAGGTATTACGATATAAAGGTGCTTGTTTTCTCTGGCGTTGACAAACATAGTCTGAATAGCTCCCGGACCTCTTGAAACGATACCCGCGAACAGTATGATTGAAATACCGTTGCCGAGACCCTTTTCATTGACCCTGTTGCCGAGCCATATCACAAGGCTTGCGCCTGCGGTGAACGCAAGGACGATTACCGTTGCCGTGAACACGCCTGCAAAGCCGCCGGTATAGTTGAGTACATGATTGCTCCTGAGCGTCATATAGTAGGCGTAAGCCATGACGAGCGCGATGCCCAGCGAAACAAAGCTTGTGATCTTCTGGAGCTTCTTTCTTCCCGACTCGCCCTCTTTCTGGAGGTTTTCCAGCGGAGGGAGCGCATAGGTCAGAAGCTGAACTATGATCGAAGCGTTGATATACGGCTGTATCGACAGCGAGAACAGCGTAGCCTGTGAAAGCGCGCCGCCCGACAGGATATTCATATAGCTGAATATGCTTCCGTCCGTAGCACTGAACATTTCTTTCAGAGCGTCCGGATCAATAAACGGAACCGGAACGTGACAGCCGATTCTGAATATGAGGATAATGAGTAATGTGTAAAGGATCTTACTCCTTAACTCAGGAACCTTCCAGGCATTTCTGAAGGTCTTAAACACATTACATCACCTCAGCCTTCCCGCCTGCCTTCTCGATTTTTTCCTTTGCCGACGCCGAGAAAGCGGCAGCCTGTACGGTAAGCTTAACATTCAGCTCGCCCTTACCGAGAATTTTAACGCCGTTATCGGCTTTCTTGATGATACCCGCAGCCTTGAGCATATCGGTATCAACAACAGTGCCTTCCTTGAACTTTGCAAGGTCGGAAACGTTTATGACAGTCATCTTTTCTGCGAAAATATTATTGAAGCCTCTCTTAGGAATACGTCTTGCGAGAGGCATCTGACCGCCCTCGAAGCCGGGTCTTACTCCGCCGCCCGAGCGTGCGTTCTGACCCTTATGACCCTTGCCTGCGGTCTTGCCGTTGCCCGAACCGTGACCTCTGCCTACGCGCTTAACGTCCTTAACGGAGCCCGCAGCGGGGGATAATTCGTGAATTTTCATTAGCTTTCGCACCTCCTTGCGTAATTTATGCCTTTACAACCTCTACGAGATGGGCGATCTTGTGGATCTTACCCTTTGTAGCGTCGTTGTCGGGCTGCTCTGTAACGTCTCCAATCTTGCGGAGACCCAGCGACTGAGCTGTTGCAGCCTGATCCTTCTTAACGCTGTTAAGGCTTCTGACAAGCTTGATTTTAATAGCCATGTCCTTATCCTCCTTAACCTAAAATTTCTTTAACGGATTTGCCTCTGATCTCAGCAACTTCCTTAGCGCTGCGGCACTGAGCAAGACCGTTGATGGTAGCTCTTACCACGTTGCACGCGTTGTTGGAACGCAGGGATTTTGTTCTGATATCCTTGATTCCCGCCATTTCGATAACGGCACGAACGGGACCGCCTGCGATAACACCGGTACCGGGAGCGGCAGGCTTCATGAGAACTCTGCCTGCGCCGAATGCGCCGATGATCTCGTGAGGAATTGTGGAACCCTTGAGTGATACCTTGATCAGATTTTTCTTAGCGTCCTCGATACCCTTGCGGATAGCGTCGGGAACTTCTCCCGATTTGCCCATGCCGAAGCCTACCGTACCGTTTCCGTCGCCCACTACCACCAGAGCGGCAAATTTGAAAATACGTCCGCCCTTAACGGTTTTGGAAACTCTGTTTATCGCAACGACTTTTTCCGTAAGCTCCATGGCAGAAGCGTCTATCTTAGCGTTTGCCAAAAGTATTACCTCCTTGTTAGTTGATCGTCCGAACCTTAGAAGTTCAGACCGCCCTCTCTTGCTCCGTTAGCAAGCTCTGCAACTCTGCCGTGATAAAGATATCCGGCTCTGTCAAAAACAACGTCCTTTATGCCCTTAGCGGCAGCCTTTTCGGCGATCATTTTGCCAACCTTGAAAGCGCCCTCTTTGTTTCCGCCGCTGCCCTCGAAGCCCTTGTCCTTAGAGGAAGCCGCGCAGAGTGTAACTCCTGCGGTATCGTCGATGATCTGAGCGTAGATGTTCTTAGAGCTGCGGAATACGTTCAGTCTGGGACACTCAGCAGTGCCGCTGATCTTGGAACGTACGCGGATCTGTCTTTTGGCTCTTGCAGCCTTTCTGTTGATCTGCTTTACCATTGATAATTCAACTCCTTTTTGTACGGAGAATAGTAGCCGCCTTAGGGGCTGTCCCATTCTCTAATGTTAGGATTTCTTATGCGGCTTGGGGATTACTTCTTACCCTTACCAGCCTTACCTTCCTTGCGGATGATTCTCTCGCCCGCGTAGCGGATACCCTTGCCCTTGTACGGCTCGGGAGGTCTCTTCTCGCGGATCTCAGCCGCAAACTGACCAACAACCTGCTTGTCGATACCGTTTACCACAATGCTTGTAGCGTTGGGAACGTCGATGGTGATACCGTCGATCTCGGGAACGATAACCTGATGGGAGTAACCTAAGTTCATAACCAGGTTCTTGCCCTGCTTAGCAGCACGGTAACCTACGCCCTCGATCTCGAGAGATTTTGAAAAGCCGTTTGTAACGCCCTCGACCATATTGTGGATAAGAGTTCTTGTCAGACCGTGGAGAGACTTGTGCATCTTGTCCTCGGAAGGACGTTCAACGATGATCTCCGCGCCCTCCTGCTTGATGATGATCTCGGGATTGAATGTGTTTGTGAGAGTACCCTTGGGTCCCTTTACCGTAACGGTTGAGCCGTCGATCTTAACGTCGACTCCGGCAGGAACAGCAACGGGCTTTTTACCTATTCTGGACATATCTGTTCCTCCTTACCATACGAATGCAAGGACTTCGCCGCCGACGTGAAGCTCTCTTGCCTTCTTGTCGGTCATAACGCCCTTGGAAGTGGAAACGATAGCGATACCGAGACCCTTCATAACCTTGGGCATATCCTCGCAGCTTGAATAAATTCTGAGACCGGGCTTTGAAACTCTTCTCAGACCTGTGATGACCTGAGACTTGTTCTCGCCGTATTTCAGCGTGATTCTGATGATACCCTGCTTGCCGTCTTCACTGATCTGATCGCGCTTGAGGTAGCCCTCGTCATCCATTATCTGGG
>JAIEDQ010000017.1 GCA_029067895.1 Oscillospiraceae bacterium
GCAACAACGTAGGAGGTCTTTTTCGACACCGAACCTGCCGCCTTGCCGCCGAGACGGACAATTATTTCCTTTGCTTCGTAGCTTGTCATGGTGGAAAGCGTTCCCGTCAGCACAAAGGTCTTGCCCTCAAAACGGTTGTCACCGCTGTTCTGCTTTTCGTACTCCATTTTCACGCCGAGAGCTTTAAGCTCCGCAACAATGTCGGAAAAATGCTTGTCATGGAATGCGGAGACAACATTTTCCGACATTACCTCGCCGAAACCGTCTATATCAGCAATTTCCTCCGCGGAAGCGTTCATTATCTCGTCAATGCTACCGAAACGGTCGCACAAAAGCTTTGCGCCGCTTTGACCGACATTTCGTATGCCAAGGGCAAAAATTACCCTGTCAAGTGGGTTTTCCTTAGAAGCCTCTATTGCCTTGATAAGGTTTTCGGCGGACTTTTTGCCGAAACGCTCCAAGGCTTCAAGCTGCTCCGCTTTAAGACGGTAAAGGTCGGCAACTCCCGAGATAAGCTTTTCGTCAAGAAGCTGCGTAACTATCGCTTCGCCGAGACCGTCAATGTTCATCGCGCCCTTGCTTGCAAAGTGAATGATATTCCGTTTAAGCTGCGCCGGACAGTCCACATTGGGACACCGCAAAGCAGCTTCATCAGCAAACTTCACCGCCTTGTCGCCGCACACGGGACAATATTCGGGCAGACTGTAAGGCTCGGAGTTCTCGCCGTGGGAAACCGATTTCAGCACCTCGGGAATAATGTCACCCGCCTTGCGAACGACTATCCTGTCGCCGATACGGATATCCTTTTCCGTGATAAATTCCTGATTGTGCAGCACCGCTCGACTTACGCTCGTTCCCGCCAACAGAACAGGCTCAAACACCGCCACGGGGGTTATCGCACCCGTCCTGCCGACATTTACTTCAATGTCAAGAAGTGTTGTTTCCTTTTCCTCAGGCGGGAATTTATACGCCACCGCCCATTTGGGAACTTTCGCAGTCGCACCCATTCTCTCACGCAGGGCAAAATCGTCGATTTTTATTACCACACCGTCAATATCGAAGCCGTATTCGCTGCGCATATCGCCAATATGATTGATACGCTCTTCAATTTCAGCATAGCTTTCCACCTGCTTGTAGTCGGCAATAACTTTAAAGCCGAGACTTTTCAGATAGTCCAGCGACTGCTTGTGGGATGTAATTTCCGCACCCTCTATCTGCTGAATGTTGAACACAAAAATGTCAAGCCCGCGTTCCGCCGCAATTTTGGGATTTTTCTGCCGCAAAGACCCCGCCGCCGCGTTTCTCGGATTTTTAAAGGGCGTTTCGTCGTTGTCCTCCTGCCGCTCCACAAGCTTCAGAAAGGTTTCTCGAGGCATATAGACCTCTCCCCTGACCTCCAGAAATGCGGGAGCATTTTTCAGCTTCAATGGTATTGATTTTATGGTTTTCAGGTTTGCGGTAACGTCCTCGCCGACAAAACCGTCTCCCCGTGTCGAACCGCGGACAAGCTCACCGTCCGCATACTCAAGGGACACGGAAAGACCGTCTATTTTCGGCTCTACCACATAAACTGGCTTTGCGGAGGCTTCTTCACAGCGATCTGTAAAGGCTTTCACCTGTTCAAAGGAAAAAACGTCCTGCAAGCTGCCCATTTGAACTCTGTGCTCCACCTTTTCAAAAAGGTTTAATGCTTCGCCGCCGACCCGCTGTGTGGGCGAATTTTTATCCGCAAACTCGGGGTACTGTTCCTCCAAGCCTTTAAGCTCCTGCATGAGCATATCGTAGGTGTAATCGTCCACCGTGGGATTATCCAGCACATAGTAGCTATAATTGTGCCCCTCGATCTCTTCACGCAGCTTTTTCACCCTGTCAATAACCTTTTGCTCCATAAAATCACTTCCACTTAATCAACAATTTATGTACTAAAAAATTCCTCACCATTTCAGCTTATTCGTTAATAAACTCCAGCAAAGGCTTCAAGTATTCTTTATCCGTCCAATCGCATTTATCATCACCGGCTTCCATTAACGCCTTTTCCCATATCTCGTATTCACTCGGATCTTTTTGGGAAACAGCTTTCCTGAGCATATTGCATAAAGTCCTGTCCGCAAATGACATTTTTTCCATATTCCATCCTCCGCGGCAATAAAAGCACGGAATACCCTCTAAATCGCCTTTCATATTATGCTTTACAATTTCTTTATACGCATCTTCATCATAGGGCGACGCACCGCAGCAAAAAACGGCCATTTTCTTTCCTTTGAGAGAACCAATATTCTTTTTCAAAAATGACAGACCCGCAATACCCGAAGCGTAAATTCCTCCGCCTAAAATAACCGTATCGCAGTTCATTATTTCACTAACGTGCGCTTTTTTTGTTTCCATGCACGGAAAACCGAGTTCTTCCGCAAGCCAGTCGGCATACTTTTTGGCTGAGCCGTATTTAGATTGATACAAAATTATTCCGTCCATAAAAACTTTCCTTTCAATAAAAGCCCGTATTGCTATTCAACAATTTTGGGGTTAAGATTTCCCTTTACCTTACAATTATACTGCAATTTATAAGTACGATTCCCGCTTTTCACCGCCTCGGCAATTGCAGCGATCTCCTTTTGAACGTCTTCTTTTTCAGCGTACCAGCCAAGATGATTTTGTCTGTCACCGAAAAGTCCTGCTAAAAGAACGCCGTCCACTCCTACAAGAGCAAACTTAGGCTCACGCTTGGCAGGCAAAGCCATAGGTGATATAAAAAATTTATAGCACCTTATCAATATATCCTCATTTTGGATATATATAGCTTTTTCAGTGGGTACGGTCAGTCCTTTTTCACTTAAAGCAACAGTAGTTTCCTCTTTAATATCGGTCACGGGAGTTTTATCAAGCAAAAGCACATCAAGGGACACCTCCAGCTTTTTGGCAAGCTCGATAAGCTTTTCCGTCTCGGGATAACCCGATCCCTGCTCCCACTTTGAAACCGCCTGTCTCGATACGCCCATTATTTCTGCAAGCTGCTCCTGTGAAAGATATTTTTCTTTCCTCAGTATCTTTAGATTTTCCGCAAAACTCATAATAATATTCCTTTCGTAAATGTATTTCCTATTTCACGACCTATGGGAGTGAAATAGGATATGCACATCAAAATCATTCGGTGCAGTACAAGAATACATTAAAAAATTGCGGTTATCAACCAACCTTGATTTGCTTTTTGTCAACTTCAAGTTGCAAACCTGTGAAATGCAGTAAAAACAGGTTCAGCGGGACGATTTCGTGATACCCGCCGAATTATTTTATCATGCCAACGCAGTTTTTTCCTTTAAAAATTTCTGTAACTTCTGAAATACTGTCAACGGTAACATTCGGCTTAAAAGGCGCTAAATCGGGATTTCCCCTGCCGAACCAGCTTTGCCGTACCCATACCGTGTACATTCCCATTTCAGCGGCGGGAGCAATATCGTTGTCAAGTCTGTCGCCAACCATGCAAGCCTCATTAGCGGAACAGCCTGCCTGCGAAAGCGCAAGCTCAAAAATACGCTTATCGGGCTTTGCAACGCCTGCTTCCGCGGAAGCAACGACAACATCAAAATAATCTCTTATTCCAAATTGTACCAGACGTTCCTCTGTACCCGCGCTTTGGTTTGCAATTATTCCCAGCCTATAGCTGCCATGCAGAGCTTGCAGAACCTCCCGTGATTCGGGGTAAAGTTTTTCCAGTTCTTTGACCCACCTTACACTTTCAAGCCCGAACTTTTTTACGGTGTCCTTGTACGACAGCATATTGACAGACGCAAAATACTCCATTTGTCGATAGAATTCCTCTTTTGAGGGTGCGCCTGTCTGCTTTAAAGTTTCTGCTACCCTAACTTCAATACATTCTTCCTCGTCAATCAAAGTAGAACCTAAATCAAAAAATATCCATTTAATATTTTTCAAAAACTACTCCCCATTTCTTTTTAACTCAATTAAACTATATGTTCCCAAAAGAATATATACAGGCATGATTATATATAAGGTAAAATCAGCATACCCACTTACACTTGAAAAGCAGTACGGCAAAGCACACACATTTATCAGAAAATGAATTATAATCGGCAGCCACAGGTTGTCTGTTTTCTTGTAAATCATTCCGAAAAACATTCCCATACCTATTGTCCAAATAACCTTGCTTATTATGGTAAGCAAGGGCTGACCCAGTGTGCCGAATATATGTCCCACACCAAAAATTGCAGATGATAATACGACTGCAATCAGAACGCTGTTTTTCTTTTTATAAAAAATCCTCTCAATAATATTAAGCAATAAGCCCCGCACATATAATTCTTCGATTATAGCAACGCCAATATAATATATAACACCTTCAACAAGCACTTTTGCGACAGACGGCTGGCGGTCAAATGGTTTCAGTCCCACATAAAAAGCGACAAAGCCTATCACGGCGGTTATAACTCCGATTATTCCATACCTTTTAAATCCGTCAGTTAATCCGTTTGCTGTAAAGCCTAACCTCCATTCGGGACACAAGCATTTTATAAACAGGAATGCAATTATTCCTATGATCAGAAAATTTACCATTAATGTAAAATAAAACGGTTCTATATCTGCAATATGAATATTAATAAAAAACGCGCTTGGAATACCTGTTATATCCATTATCGCAATAATAACAGTCAAAATGGATATTAAAATAAGTTCACGTTTTTTCATGGTTGCTTCTCCCAAATTTGATTTATCAGTATAACAGAAAACAACGGCAGCCGCCCAAGATAACGGCTGCCGTTTTCATTATCCTAATTTACTCCCATATGTGTTTGCCCTATCTCACCAAACAAAGGGAATCAGTCTGTAGCGTACCTTCTTTTTATATTCCGCATAGCCCTGCAACTCTGTTTCAAGAACCTGTTCTTCGTTACGAATCCTTTTGGCAATGATAGCAGGGTACGCTAAGAAAATCACAAAGGAAATGACCGAACCAAGCACCAGCGGCATTGACAAAAACAATATCACCGTTACGCTATACATCGGGTGGCGGACAATTCCGTATAAACCTGTGTCAATTACCTTTTGATTTTCCTGCACTTCCACCGTGCGGGACAGATAGGTATTTTCTCGCAATACCTCCGCATAAAGCAAATACGAAAGTAAAAAGATACTGGCAGCTATCCAAGCCACACAGTCAGGCAATATTATCCACCGAAAACGAAAGTTAAGTCCTGCGGTTACAAAACCAATAATAAACATAAGTCCGCTGAGTTTTACAACCAACTGCTGCTCTGATTGCTGCTCTTTGGCATTGAGACGCTTTTTTAAAAGCTCGGGATTTTTTAACATCATTACAATACCCGCAAAGAACATCGGAATAAACAAAATTCCCATTAACAGCCACGCATTCCGCCAATAAAACGTTCCTGCCGATAAAAACAGCAGTACACCTATGACAATTACGCCGCAGAAGAATTTTACCAACGCTTGCAAAAACAATTTTTTCGTCATAGGCTACTGTTCTCCTTATTTTTTACTTTTTCAGTGTAAGAGCATACTTGACCTTTTCAGCAATATTTTCCGCAGAAAGTCCGAACTCTTTAAGCAGGTCAACCGCAGGTCCCGAATGACCGAAAACGTCGTTCACGCCAACCTTTACAACGGGAACAGGACAGCACTCCGTAACCGCGTCCGCAACAGCAGAACCAAGTCCGCCGATTATGCTGTGCTCCTCTGCCGTTACAATAACGCCTGTCTCCTTAGCCGCCTTGCAGATAATGTCCTTGTCAAGGGGCTTGATTGTGTGGATATTGATAACTCTTGCGGAAATTCCCTCTTTTTCGAGAGTCTCCGCCGCCATTTTCGCTTCGTTTACCATAAGACCCGTTGCAACTATAGTTACGTCCTTGCCGTCTTTAAGCTGAACGCCCTTGCCTACCTCGAATTTGTAGGTGTCCTTATCATTGAAAACAGGCACTGCAAGACGTCCGAAACGGAGATACACGGGACCGTCAATGTTTATCGCAGCCTCAACCGCCGCCTTTGCTTCAACGTCGTCGGCAGGATTGATGATAGTCATTCCGGGGATAGTCCTCATAAGGGCAATATCCTCGTTGCACTGGTGAGTTGCTCCGTCCTCGCCGACGGAAATTCCTGCGTGAGTTGCGCCTATCTTAACGTTGATGTGAGGATATCCTATCGAATTGCGGACAATTTCATAAGCTCTGCCCGCCGCAAACATTGCAAAGGAGCTTGCAAATACCTTTTTGCCTGTTGAAGCAAGTCCTGCCGCAACGCCCATCATGTTAGCCTCGGCAATTCCGCAGTCAATAAACCTTTCGGGACACTTTTTCTTGAAAATTCCCGTTTTTGTAGCCGCCGCCAAGTCAGCGTCCAAAACCACCAAATCCTCATATTTATCCGAAAGCTCGGCAAGAGCCTCGCCGTAGCTTTCTCTTGTAGCCTTTTTAATTACATCTGCCATTTTTCGCACTCCCTTTCTTACGCCTGTAATTTCTTCAACTGCTCGTTAAGCTCGTCCATAGCCTGCTGATACTGCTCCGCATTTGGCGCAGAACCGTGCCAGCCTACCTGATTTTCCATAAAGGAAACGCCCTTACCCTTTGTGCTTGTCTGAATGATGGCAACGGGCTTGCCGTTGATTTTTTCTGCCTCGTCGAAAGCGCGTTCAATGTCGTCAAAATCATGAGCATTCATTGTTATAACGTACCAGCCGAAAGCCTCGAATTTGTCGGTGATGGGCATAGGCGAGCAAACATCGGTAATTTTTCCGTCGATCTGCAAGCCATTGTTGTCAACAATAGCAACAAGGTTATCAAGCTTGTTGTGAGCGGCAAACATAGCCGCCTCCCAGACCTGACCCTCCTCGATCTCGCCGTCGCCGAGAATAGCGTAAACCTTATAAGGAGCAGAAGAAAGCTTTCCGCCCAAAGCCATACCGCAGGCGGCGGAAATGCCCTGTCCAAGCGAACCCGTGCTCATATCAACACCGGGAGTACCCTTCATATCGGGGTGACCCTGAAGCATTGCACCGATATGACGGAGCTTTTTCAGCTCCTCCTCCGCAAAAAATCCTCTCTGCGCAAGCACGGAATAAAGCGCGGGAGCGCAGTGTCCCTTTGAAAGAACAACCCTGTCCCTGTCGGGCATTTTAGGATTTTTCGGGTCAACATTAAGCTTTGCAAAGTAAAGGTACGTCAGCAGATCGCTTATGGAAAGCGAGCCGCCGGGGTGTCCCGATTTAGCATTGTAAACGCCCTCGATAACTCCCATTCTCACCTTGCAGGCTGTTGCTTCAAGCTGTTTTTTAATAGATGCGTCCATATTTTACCATTCCTTTCAATTTCAATGAATGAAATATTTTACAATTTTTCAAGATATTCAATTGCCTCGGCGATCGCTCCCTCCTCGCAGGTGGCGGTCGTAACATAGTCCGCAGATTTTTTTACAATATCCTGCGCATTCTGCGGGGCAATACCAATATCAGCAAACTCCAACATTTCAATGTCGTTGTTGTAATCTCCCGCTGCGGCAACTGTAAAGGTGTTCCACTTTTCAATCTCCCACAGCTGTTTCAAAGCAGAACCCTTGGTGCAGTCCTTAGGCAAACATTCAAAGAGGAAATCCCCCGAAATAACGAAGCTTGTCTTATCCCAGCCCATTTCTGCCGCATAGTCAGAAAGCTCTCTGACTCCACCTCCGCCCATTGAATACAGCACCTTGCACCAGCCCGTTTTCGGAATATCTTCAAGACTTGCCTCGGTGTACTTCAAATGGGTCATATTCAGATGAAGCCGCTCCCACTCTGTCATGTTCA
Organism: Oscillospiraceae bacterium; assembly: GCA_029067895.1. Taxonomy (GTDB): domain Bacteria; phylum Bacillota; class Clostridia; order Oscillospirales; family Ruminococcaceae; genus RGIG8773. The sequence goes on from JAIEDQ010000017.1 coordinate 7,814, forward strand.
CAACATATATACCGTCGGGCAGATTGATCTCCACACCCATTTCTGGAAACCGCTCCATGAGCGACACGGTATATTCAAAGGAAATTGGGTCAAGACAGCATTCATAGACCTTTTCCCGCTTTTTGGTATCGTAAATAAGTCCGCCGTTGTTAAGTATTACGGGCGCGTCGGGCTTCAGCGCGTCGAAGTACTGTTCCACCGCCTGAATGATCCGTCCCGTAGCGATCGTGAAAATACCTCCGCCTCTGCGAAATCGCTCGATAGCGTCCATATCCTTTTCCGAAAGGACTTTGCTTATCGGCAGAAGCGTACCGTCAAGATCGGTTATCAGCACTTTATTTGAAAAATCGGACATTTTATCATTCCTTATTTTGGTAATTTACTTAATGCAGTTTTAAAATATTCGGGCAGTTCGCTGTCAAATTCATAGTATTCACCGTCGGCAGGGTGTATAAAGCCTATCTTTTTAGCGTGAAGGCATTGTCCTTTACACCATTTGGACGGTTTCCCGTAAACCTCATCACCCAGCACGGGGTGTCCGATATACGACATATGGACTCGAATTTGATGCGTTCTGCCAGTAAAGAGTTTTAGCTTTACATGGCTGTATCCGTTATATTGCTCCAGAACGGTGTACTCCGTCCTTGCTTCTTTGGAATTTTTCTCGGTAACACACATTTTCTTTCTGTCAACAGGGTGTCTGCCGATCGGTGCGTCAATAATTCCCACAGAGTCTTTAAGTCTGCCGCAGACAACGGCTTGATACTCGCGTGTAAAAGTGTGAGCCTTTATCTGTTCTGCAAGCTTGACATGAGCATTATCGTTCTTTGCAACAATAAGCAGCCCGCTTGTGTCCTTGTCAATACGGTGAACTATACCTGGACGGATAACTCCGTTTATAGACGAAAGCTGTCCTTTACAGTGATAAAGCAGCGCATTAACAAGAGTACCGCTGTAGTTCCCCGCCGCAGGGTGAACCACCATACCTTTTGGCTTGTTCACTACCAGCAGATGCTCATCCTGATAGACGATCTCAACGGGGATATTTTCGGGAACAACGTCCAGCTCTGTCGGTTCAGGGACATCAATGACGATCTCGTCGCCGCGCCTTACCGAATAGCTCTTGACCGCCGATTTGCCGTTTACAGCAACCTTTCCCTCGCTCAGCAGCTTTTGAAGCATAGAACGGGATATGCCGCAGTCCTGTCCGCAGACCCACTTGTCAATGCGTATCCCCTCGGTTTCGCCGTCTACCGTAAACTCTAACCTATTCATTGAAATGTTCCTTTATGCGCCTAACCTCCTGCCTGAACGCGTCGTCATTAGAAGCGATCTTCGGCTCGATAAAAAATATGAATATAAGCATAAACACCGCGCCAAGCACAACGCATACGTCGGCAAAATTGAATATTGCAAAGTTAAAAAGCTTTACATCAAGGTAGTCCACCACATAACCCTGTCTGATCCTGTCGATAAGATTTCCCACACCGCCGGACATTATCATAACTGCGCTGATAAGAAAAAACGTATTTTTAGTTTTGTACTTAATGACAAAAATCAAAAGCGCAGCAAGCATTATCAAGGTAAATCCCGTAAGGAACCACCTTGCTCCGCTGAAGCTGCTGAATGCGGCTCCGGTGTTTTCAGTGTACCTCAGACCAAGTATCTCAAACTCCCCAAAGTGTATAAAGTCCATAACCTTTACAGGTTTGAGAACTTCTACCGCCCAGGATTTTATAATCTGATCGGCGGCAACAAGAATTATTCCAAATATAACCAGTACTAAAATCATTTTCAATCCTAACCAAGCTAAGCCAAGGATAGCCCTTGGCTTAGCTAAAAATCTTACTTGACTTCTTCGGCGCAGCGTGCGCAAAGAGTGGGGTGTTCGGCGTTGCTTCCAACGTATTCCGAGTAGGACCAGCACCTCTCGCACTTCTTTCCTGCTGCTCTTTCCACATCATAAGATACGCCATCAAAGTTATCGCTCTTGAACTCGCCGTTTCCTCCATTGGAAACGTCAACCGCAGACACGATAAACACCTTTTCGAGTATATCCTTTAACGCGCTGAACTTGCTGAAATTGTCGCCGTCCGCATGAATGATAACCTTTGCTTCAAGAGGAGCTCCGATAAACTTGTTCTGACGCTTGGATTCCAGAGCCTTTGTAACGTCCGAACGAAGTCTGTAGATCTCGTTCCACTTTTCTATCAGCTCGCCGTCCGCAGAAATATCCGTCTTTTCAGGCATATGGTTATAGAAGATACTTCCCGCCTCGTCAGACGATGAATGAGGAATATATTTCCAGATTTCCTCAGCGGTAAAGCACAATATAGGAGCGATCATTCTCGCAACCGCGCTGAGAATTTTGTACATAGCCGTCTGAGCAGCACGTCTGTCAACGGACTTTTCACCCGTGCAGTAGAGCCTGTCCTTGATAATGTCAAGATAGAAGTTCGACATTTCGGTTATGCAGAAGTTGTGGATACTGCTTACCACAATATGGAAATCATAAGCTTCATAAGCCGCCTTTACCTTGTCGATAAGCGCATTGAGCTTTATAAGCGCAAGCTTGTCGATCTCATGCAGTTCGCTGTCGGAAACGCAGTCGGTATCAGGATTAAAGCCGCTGCCGTTGCAAAGATTTCCGAGAATGAACCTTGCGGTGTTTCTGATCTTTTTGTAGGTATCGGAAAGCTGCTTAAGGATTTCCTTTGATATTCTTATATCGGAATGATAGTCCGAAGAAGCTGTCCAGAGACGGAGAATGTCCGCGCCGTACTGATCGGTGATCTCGTTCGGGTCAATGCCGTTTCCGAGGGACTTGTGCATTGCCTTGCCCTCGCCGTCAACAACCCAGCCGTGGGTGCAGACAGCCTTATAGGGCGCTCTGCCCTTAGTTGCAACGGAAGTCAGCAGCGACGACTGGAACCAGCCTCTGTACTGATCCGCACCCTCAAGGTAAAGCTCAACAGGCAGCTCATAGCCGCGCTCTTCCATAACGCCCTTGTGAGTAACGCCACTGTCAAACCAAACGTCGAAGATGTCCTTTTCCTTGACAAATTCCGTGCAGCCGCACTCACAGGCTGTTCCCGCAGGCAGGAAATCCTTAGGTTCTTTAAGATACCATGAATCCGATCCCTCCTTGCGGAACATTTCGGAAATCGCTTTTATGGTCTCGTCAGTAACCACAGGCTTGCCGCAATCCTTACAGTACACCACGGGAATAGGCACGCCCCATGTACGCTGACGGGAAATACACCAGTCGCTGCGGTCGTTTACCATTCCGCTGATCCTGTCCTGACCCCATTCGGGAATCCACTGAACGTCCTTGATAGCTTTAAGCGTTGCTTCTTTAAAGTCCTTAACGGAACAGAACCACTGCTCCGTAGCGCGGAACAGAACGGGATTTTTACATCTCCAGCAGTGAGGATACTGGTGGGCGATCTTCTTGACCGCAAGCATTGCGCCGCAGTCCTCCAGATCCTTTGCAATGACCTTATTTGAAGCTTCCGTGGTAAGTCCTGCATACTTGCCTGCCTCGGCTGTCTGTACGCCCTTTGAGTCAACGGGAACGGTAATGCCGATCTCAGGGTATTTCTTGCAGACCTCAAAGTCGTCCACACCGAAGCCGGGAGCCGTGTGAACGCAGCCCGTACCGCTTTCAAGAGTAACGTGGTCGCCGATAATCACAAGTGACGGACGATTCATTACAGGGTGTTCGGTAACAATATATTCCAGTTCCCTGCCCTTTATAGAACCTGTCGTTGTATAGTCGCTGATACCCGCGGCTTCCATTGTAGGCTTAACAAGCTCGGCAGCCATAATATAGTTCTCGCCGTTAGCCTGAACAGCGGTGTACTCATATTCGGGACCGAGACAAATAGCCAGGTTTCCGGGGAGAGTCCATGTGGTGGTTGTCCATATAACGAAATAAGTTTTATCAAGATCAAGACCCAGCGGAGCAAGCTTGCCCTTGTCGTCAGTTACCTTGAACTTAACATAAACAGAATAGCAGGGGTCGTCCTCATATTCGATCTCGGCTTCCGCCAAAGCTGTCTGACAGTCGGGACACCAATAAACAGGCTTCAAACCTTTATAGATGTAGCCTTTTTTGTACATATCTCCGAAGATCTCTACCTGTCCCGCTTCTACTTCGGGTTTGAGTGTAAGGTAAGGATCTTTAAAATCGCCCCAAACGCCCAGACGCTGGAACTGTTTTCTCTGGTTATCCACCTGCTTCAAGGCGTATTCCAGACAGTGCTTTCTAAGTTCAACGGGAGGGATAGCTCCGTTTTCCACGCCGATCTCCTTTAACGCCTTAAGCTCGATAGGAAGACCGTGCGTATCCCAACCGGGAATATAGGGAGCCCAGTAGCCGAGCATATTTCTGCTGCGGACGATAATATCCTTCAGAACCTTGTTCAGAGCCGTACCCATATGGATATCGCCGTTTGCATAAGGAGGTCCGTCATGAAGAATAAATCTCGGTCTGCCCTCGTTCTTTTTGACCATTTCGTAGTAAGTCCCGTCTTTTTCCCAGCCTTCAAGCATAGCGGGTTCTTTCTGCGTAAGATTTCCGCGCATTGAAAATTCCGTCTGGGGAAGATTAAGTGTTGAATTGTAGTCCTGAGCCATTGGTAACTCTCTCCTTGGTTTATTTATTCTGTCCGAATTTTAATTCTCCGAACTTGCTTTCTGTAGTTTTGGGCGTACCTGCGGGAATAGGATCGTCAAAAGGATACGCCGTTTTTTCCTGTCTGTAGGGATTATCCATAACTCTGGTAGCCTCAAAATCCTGCTGCGGCTGAGCTGCGTGAACGGGTTCGCTTTCGGGAGCCGGAACAGGCGCAGGAGCCGGTGCATGAGCGGGTGCGGGCGCAGGTGCCGGAGCAGGCGCTGCCGCCGCAGGTGCGGGAGCGGGAGGAGGAGTTTCTTCTGAATCGTCCTCATACTCTGGAATAGCCGTGATCTGTTCAAGATGCTGCTTGTACATATTCAGCAGATTTGCCTTGAAATCGGAGACCTCCTGCTGCATTTTTACCAGACAGCGTTTTTCCTTTTCGAGCTGAACCTTTGTGCCGCCGATGATCTCGCCTGCCTTAGCCCTTGCTTCGGAAAGAATTTTATCCGCCTGAGCCTGAGCCTCGGCAATTACCGATCTTCCCTGCTTCTGGGCGCTGATAAGCGCATCCTTGAGAGCTTCCTCGTCCTTTTTGTATTCGCGGACGCTTTCAACAAGAACGGCAATTTTCTTTTCGGCTTCCTCCTTGTCACGCTGATATCTTTCGATATCCCGTGCTATCTCGCGAAGAAAATCGTCTACCTCTTCGGTCTTATAGCCGGGTCTTGCCTGTTCAAAACGCTTATTGTTAATATCCTTAACGCTCAGCATAATTGCTACCACCTCATTAAATATATTTTTTTACCGTAATATGGTATCTGTCCTTTTTAGTTTTTCCGTTTACCGAAAAAAGAATAAACTTACCGAAGCCTCTCGCCGAAAAAACGTCTCCGCTGTCAAGGCTGAAGGACGCCGATTCGACGGTGCGGTAATTAACCGTAACACCGCCGCCTTTAATTATGTCCGCAGCTTTTCCGCGGCTTACCCCCGCGGCAAGCGCAAGAACGCTGTCCAGCCGCAGTGAGGACACCGAACCGTTTTTCTCGGTAAACGCCTGCTCGACCTCTATGTGGAGAGCGTCGTCCTCCTCGGACTTTACACCTACCGAGCCGATCTTTGTAATCTCCGACAGCAGCACGTCCTTGACAGTATTGTAGACAAAAGCCGTAGTACTGCCCTTTCCCACAACGATATCTCCAAGCATTTCCCTCTTGATCTGCCTTGACATAAACGCGCCGAGGAAATCCCTGTGAGAAAGCTTGTCGTTCTCCCTGTACCTGAAAGTAATTGCGGAAACAGGATACTCCTCGTCCTCACAGTACTCTGGAAAAACTCCCAGCACCTTCCGGGAAGCGTTTTCATATCCGCCGTAAAAGCCGTACCGCGCGAATCCGCGTTCGTTCAGAGCCGACTGCGCCAAAGCAGCCTGCCGCTCGTCAAGAAAGCTTGAAAACTTCGGACAATAGCTTTTCACGCAAATATCCATCATATCTGTGATATGGGACACAAGAAGCCTGTCCTCAGCGGAAAGCCTTGAAAAATATTCGTTAAGCGCGCTCATTTATCAAAGGAACACTCCGTTATTTTCAAGCTCGCCGACAAGATCCTCCCCCACAAAACCAACGTTATAGGGCGTGATGATAAACGTATTGTTAGCCACAGGCTTGATATTTCCGCCGTTTGCGTAAGCAACGCCGCCGAGGAAATCAATGATCCTTCTCGTAACGTCGGGAGTTGTGGACTCAAGGTTGAGCACAACGGTCTTTTTTGAGTTCAGGTGGTCTGCGATCTGCTTAGTATCCTGGAAAACCTCGGGCTTTACAAGGATAACCTGAAGCTGTGCCGTAGCATGAATATTGACTACCTTGTTTCTCTTGCTGACCTCGTCGTCGTAGTTATCGTTCAGATTGTCAAACGTGTCAAGATCGTTTTCGTTATCGTCCTCGGTATCCATGCCAAGGATCTCTTTCAAGTTACCAATGAAACTCATTGTTTTTATTCTCCTTCTCTTTTTTTATTTTCTGGAACCGAAAATGCCGGAACCTATTCTGACAATATTTGAACCGTACTTAACGGCTGAAACGTAATCAGCGGACATTCCCGCAGAGAGAATATCCATCTCGGTGTTTTCATAGTGCGCCGATTTCAGATCGTCAAAAATTCGCCGAAGCCTTTCAAAGGACTCCTCGGACTTACCTATGGGCGGAATCGACATCAGCCCCTTAACTCTGATGTTCTTCAGCTCCGATACCCCTCCGAGAAGCTCGTCCAATCGGTCAGGCAAGACGCCGCTCTTGGACTCCTCTTCGCCGATATTGACCTCAATAAGCACGTCCATGCATTTGCCGAACTTTGCGGCGTACCTGTCGATCTCGGAAGCTAGCCTTATGCTGTCTACCGAATGAATCATCGTTACACTATCTATAATATACTTAATTTTGTTGGATTGCAAGTGTCCTATAAAATTTATTTCCGCTTTTTTGTCGTAGAAGTCCTTTTTTTCAAGGTACTCCTGAACGCGGTTTTCTCCAAGAAGCGTTATACCCTCGTTTACGGCGGCGTTCACCCGTTGGTAAGGCACCGTCTTTGTGACCGCCATTATCCGTACCGTTTCGTCGGGTTTTCGGTATTTCGCCTTGGCTTCCTCCACATCATAGCGTATTCGCTTGATATTTTCGGAAATTTCATAATCATCCATGCCGGCACTCCCCCTGCGGATCAATCGTCCTGTTCGGTATTTTTCTCCGTCTCGTCAGTCTCATCGTCCTCTGCTTCGGTCTCCCAGGTCTCAGAGCCCTCCGTATTTCTGACGGGACGGCTTATTTCCTCCTCCTCGGGTTCATCGTCGGCTTCGGTCTCCTCAACGTACAGATCAGCCGATATCTCGCCCTCTACTATAATGTCGTCATAAACGCTGATATAATCTCTGTCCGAAGTGATCTGCGATAAAATATATTCGTCGCACTCATAGATCGGATTTATTTTTTTGAACGCAATTCTCTGTCCGAGAAGAATGTAAACGCCTTTCTCATTGTCCTTGTTAAAGCGTATCGCACCGCGCGGAACCTTTATTCCCTTGTAGTCATTGAGAATTATCTCCACACGTTCGGCTCTGCGCTGAACAAGATTGAACGTCAACTCGTCGCAGGAAAGAACGATCATGCTTTCGCCCGGATCGTCCGTCCCGACCATATCGTCTATCGTCGCCGTGACCGTATCGGGAGTCGAAGCAAACTTTACCGTAACGCTGCTTCCCACACGGAAATCCGTAATACGCGGATCAACTATGCCCACCATTTTCCATTCGTATCCGTCAACGATCTTGCCGATCAGGTTTCCGCTTCGTTCCTTTCTCGACTTGGCGATTATGTCCTTGATATCGTCCGTCGTAAGACTGCCGATAGTGTCGGGAGAAAGCCTGCTTTCAAAGCCGTCCGTGTGACCTATGAAGTATCCCGCGTTTTCCGCAGTAATCATTCCCGACGGATCTCTGCGGCGACCTTCAAGTTCGGAAATGCGCGTGTTAAGGTTGTCAATAGCGTCGTCGAAATCCGTCTCCTCATTAATGACTATCTGGTATATGTCCATAAGCGTCTGAAGCTTTTTGCGTTCCGCATCAAGGGATTCCAGATCGTTTTCCGCGATAAGAAACGCAATCGTCTGATACTGCTCGTCGATCTGATCCGCAATGAACGAAGGGTCAACAACAGCCGTTGTGCCCGGATTCTGTGCGCTTTTGAGCAGCTCGACCTCGCCTTTCAGCTTTTCTATCTGCTGATTAACAAGAATGTCGTTTTCGCTGCTGTAAGTATATGCCACAACAGAACCGTTCGCAACCTTGCTTCCGTCGCGGCAGGTGTAGCTGATAACACCGTTCGCCCTGCTGTTTATCACGGTCTCGTTCCTGACGTACACCCCCTGAAAAGCTACCTTTTCCGCGGAGGAATATATTATCGCAGTCTCCGTAACGTAATCTTCCTTGAACTGCATACTTATCTGGCTGAAAACCGTTATCATAATAAACAGCGACAGGAAGAACACCAGTATTCTTACCGTGATCGTGTTCATGGCTTACTGTTCCGAATCGAGAATGGCGATCTGCTTGGCAGGGATTATAGTGGAAATGGCGTGCTTGAACACCAGTTCCTGCTTGCCCTCGCTTTCAAGGATAACCACATAGCTGTCGAATCCCTTTACAACGCCCTTGAACTGGAAACCGTTGGTAAGGATAAATGTCGCCTGTATCCTGTCTTTCCTCAGCTGGTTGCGGAAAACGTCCTGAAGGTTCATGCCCTTGTTCATTTTACCATCCCTTCTGCATTTTGCGCCTGCCGCGAAAGAGAATACCCGCCGCAGTCCGCATATCAGGATAAACCGTAGTTTTTACCGTCTGCGAGCAAATATAAATGCTCAATTATCATTATAACATAAAATTTCTTTTTTTGCAAACATATTTATCAAATTCAGAATTAAGAATGCAGAATGCAGAATTAAAAAATCCCGACCGAAGTCGGGATTTTTTGTTGTTATTTTGTTGCATATTTCAATAAATTCATTAAAATTATATATTTCGTCCAAATAAAGCCAATTAATTCGTTCATCACGACGAAACCATGTAAGCTGTCTTTTGGCGTATCTGCGGGAACTTTGCCTTATTTTGTCGAGACAGCTTTCGAGAGTATCCTCCCCGCGGAAGTAAGGTATAAGCTCTTTATAGCCGATCGCCTGACAGACCGTACCCAGCTTTTCATTTTCATAGACCGCCCTGCACTCCTCCACCATGCCGTTTTCCGCCATAAGCGTGACTCGACGGTCTATCCTGTCATAAAGCCTGCTGCGGTCGCGGAAATTAAGTCCGATCATGCATACCCTGTAGGGAGAATTTTTCCCCATGTTCATTCTCTTATAGTCGCCGAAGGTCATTCCCGTAAGCTCGTACACTTCAAGAGCGCGGATTATCCTTACAATATTTTGGCTCGGAACAGCATCCGCCGTTTCGGGATCGACGCTGCGAAGCCTTTCATGCATTGCCTCGTTTCCAAGAGCCCCCGCTTCCTGTTCAAGACGTCTGCGAACGCTTCCGTCGGTCTCAGCTGTATCAAAATTAACATTGTCAATAAGAGAGTTGATGTACAGACCCGTTCCTCCGACCAAAATGGGAAGCTTTCCCCTGTGAGCAATATCGGAAATTTTTTCCTTTGCAAGCTTTACATAGTCGGCAACGCTAAAGCTTACGCCCATGTCTATCTCGCTTATAAGGTGGTGCGGGATACCCTCGGTTTCCTCTGCGGTAGGCTTAGCCGTAGCAATGTCAAGTCCCTTATAGATCTGCATGGAATCCGCCGAAATTATTTCCCCGCCGTATTCCTTTGCCAAAGCTATGCCGAGAGCAGTCTTGCCCGATGCTGTGGGACCCGCAACAACAAGCAGGGGCTGTTTTTTTTCAGACATTTTAGTTAAGTCACTTCCTCCTAAAGCACCCTCTTGAACTGCTTTTCCAGTTCCCGTTTGGTAAGCTTGAACATCACGGGTCTGCCGTGGGGACAATACCTTATGCGTTCGTCGGTAAGTATCGTCCTGACAATGACCGAAAGCTCGGAAAGAGTGTTATTGTCATTGGCTTTTATAGCCGCCTTGCAGGCAAACGTGTGGTACATATCGTCCAGAATTTCGGGCATGGGATTTGCTTTGTTCTCGCTGATATTACGCGCAAGCTCAATAATAAGGTCTTTCGGGTCGCAGCCGTCAAGAATGCTCGGTATGCCCTTTACCTCAACGTCCGACGCATCCGACACCTCAAACTCAAAGCCCAGCTCGCGGACGAAATCCCCGTTCTGGACAAGCGCGCTGAACTCCTCGTAGTCAAGCAGAACGTCCGCAGGCTGGAGCAAAAGCTGGCACACAAGCTTCTGCTGACCCGATTTGAGCTTCTCAAAAAGTATCCTTTCGTGGGCAGCGTGCTTGTCAATAAATACCATATCGTTCTCGACCTCGGCGATTATGTAGTTCTTGAACGCCTCGCCTATCACGCGGAAATATATTTCCTTAGGCTGTTCTTTCGGGACTTCCTTTTTCTTTTCAAAGGAGTTTTCCGAAATATATCTGAACTGCACGTTTTCCGCAGGTTTAAGCTGTTCTATCGGTTCGTCGCCGGTATCCGACTCCGAGGATATATTATATGGTATATCAACGATATTTTCCGCGGCGCTAATAGGCGGCACAGGCTGCGGCTGTACAAAAGGTTTGGGAACAGTATACACAGCGGTCTGCACAGGCATTTCCTCTCTGAAAGCGGGACGCGTCTCGTACACAGAAGCTTTCGGCATATCGTCGGCAGGAACGCCGAAGCTGTCCTGCGAATACACAGGCTGCTGCTCTGGAAGCGGCTTTCGATAATCCACTGTCGGCTGCTTGATATTTATCTCCGCAGGAGCGGTATCCAGCAGTATAGCGTTTTTCACGGCAAAATAAATACTGTCCGCAATTATCTTTTCATCGGTGAAGCGAACCTCCACCTTTGCGGGGTGGACGTTCACGTCTATCATGGACGGCGGTATGGTCATTCTCAGAACGCAGGACGGAAACTTGCCCTCCATGATACTGTTGTGGTACGCGTGCTCCAGCGAGTGTGTACAGGTGGGAGACTTTACATATCTGCCGTTTATAAAGAAGTGCTGCATAGTGCGGTTTGGTCTGCCGAAAAGCGGTTTAACTGTAAAGCCATCTATCTTTACACCGTTAAGTTCATAGTCCACAGGTATCATTGAAGCCGCAAACTGCTTTCCCATGACCGAATATACCGAGGAGTACAGCTCCCCGTCACCCGGAGTGATGAACTCCTGCTTGTTGTCGCGGATAAACTTGAACGCGATCTCAGGGTGAGACAACGCTATCTTGTCGATTATAGAAGCAACAGCGTTGCCCTCGGTAACGTCCTTTTTAAGGAATTTCAGCCGCGCGGGAACGTTGAAAAAAACGTCCCTTATTATAATAGTAGTGCCGTCGGGACAGCCCGCACGGTCGTACTCCTTTTCCTCGCCGCCCTCAATAACATACCGAACACCGTACTGTCCCTCGGCGGTTTTGGTCAGCACCTCCACCTTTGCCACCGCGCAAATAGAAGCCAGAGCCTCCCCGCGGAAACCGAGGGTCATAATGCTGTTAAGGTCGTCCTTGTCGTGTATCTTGCTTGTGGCATGGCGGAGAAACGCGGTGGGAACGTCCTCAAAGTCAATTCCGCAGCCGTTGTCCGTCACGCGGAGATAGCTTATACCGCCCCGCTTTATTTCTACGGTAATGTTTGTCGCGCCGCTGTCTATGGAATTTTCCACCAGTTCCTTAACAATGGAGCTTGGACGTTCAATGACCTCGCCCGCCGCTATCAGTTCCGCGGTTTCCTTGCTTAAAACCTGTACTCTTGCCATTTATACCTCCGTATCGGAATTGTCAATATAATACTCAATATTCTCGGCATCTTCGGGCAGCGGCATAACAGTAATTGTGCCGCACTTCTCACATAGATATGCGTCAAGACCGTGTCTGCCCATTTTATATCTTTTGGCTCTAAATTTCAAATCGGGTGTAACAAAAATTGAAAGTAAGTTGTTTGAAAGCTTACTGTATTCTTTAATAGATTTTTCAAAATACCACTTAATATGGTAGTTTAATCTCAACCTATCCCAAGGGGGAAATGCTATGCATCCTTTTTTCATGCTTTCGCCGCATTTAGGACAGTTCATAAAATTCCTCCCAGTTACAGGCGTGAGCAAGATCCGCCCTACACTTTATTCCAACATATCGCAAAGTTCTTTTAGGAAATACTTTGCGTCCTCGTCGGTAAGCTCGTCCACGTTGGTTTTGCGAAGCTTGTCTATGATACGGTCGCTGCCGATAGTTCCGAAAGATATCTGATCCCGCGGCTCCTCCTGCCTTTGCAGGGACTTCTCCGTCTCCATTTCCGCAAGAAGCTGTTTCGCCCTGTTCAATACCCTGTTAGGAAGTCCCGCAAGCTTGGCAACATCAATTCCGTAGCTGTCGTCCACTCCTCCGGGAACGATCTTTCGCAGGAATTTGATATTGTCTCCCCGCTTCTTGACCGCAACACTGTAGTTCTTCACGCCATCAAGCTCGTCCTCAAGCTTTATAAGCTCGTGGTAATGGGTGGCGAAAAGCGTTTTGCAGCCGAGGATTCGGGAGTTTGCAATGTACTCCGCCACAGCCGTTGCAATGCTAATTCCGTCATAGGTGGACGTGCCGCGTCCTACCTCGTCCAGAATAACAAGGCTCTGCTTTGTGGCGTTTTTAAGAATGTCCGCAACCTCGCTCATCTCCACCATAAACGTGGACTGCCCCGCAGTAAGGTCGTCGGAAGCTCCAACGCGGGTGAATATCTTGTCCACAATTGAAATCTTAGCGTATCTTGCGGGAACAAAGCAGCCGATCTGCGCCATAAGAGCAATAAGCGCAGTCTGGCGCATATAGGTGGATTTACCCGACATATTCGGTCCGGTGATAATAGACATACGGCTGCTGCCCGTGTCCAGATATGTGTCGTTGGGAACATACATCTCATTGTCAAGCATAAGCTCCACAACGGGGTGTCTGCCGTCCTTGATGTCGATTATGCCGTCTATGGCAATATCGGGCTTGGTGTACTCGTTTTTCAGCGACGTGTAGGCAAAGGAGCACAAAACGTCAAGCTGCGCGATAGCCGAAGCGGTCTCCTGAACCTTTACAAGCTGAGTAGCAACAAAGTCCCGAACCTCGCAGAAGATGTCGTACTCCAGCGACAGAACCTTTTCGTTTGCGCCGAGTATCTCGTTTTCCGTCTTTTTCAGCTCGTCGGTGATAAAACGCTCGCAATTTGCAAGGGTCTGCTTTCTCACGTATTCGGGAGGTATCTTGTCGTAATACGACTTGGTGACTTCGATATAGTACCCGAAAACACGGTTATAGCTTATTTT
>JAIEDQ010000170.1 GCA_029067895.1 Oscillospiraceae bacterium
AGATGCGTATAAGAGCCAGCTTTTTATCCGAGGGAACAAAGGGGGTGGGGCTGTAATAGCGGGTCAGCTCGGTGTCGGTCATTTTCATTTCAAACTCAACGACTTTTACCTCATTATATTTGGGGAAAGAGGTGTTTTTCTGCCGCTCCGAGGCAAGGCTGAAAACGTCTATTTCCGAGATTATCATCTCATTTTCAAAGAGCTTTGTTTCTTTAAGCAGCGTGCCGTTTTCCGCAATAAGATTGTGTCCCGAGAAAACCAGGTCGGTGGTGCTTTCGCCGTCCCCTGCCGAGGCGTAGATGTAGCCGCAGACGAGACGTCCGCTTTGTCCCGTAACAAGGCTTCTGCGGTATTCGGCTTTGCCTATCATTTCGTTGCTGGCGCTGAGGTTTACTATGATCTCGGCACCGCTTAAAGCCAGCTTGGCTGAGGGCGGTTCGGGGATCCACAGATCCTCGCATATCTCTATACCGAAGGAAAATTCGGGCATATTTTTGCAGCGGAAGATCACGGGTTCTTCATCGGTGCAGTCCTCAAAATTGCGCTTTTCGTAGAACTCGTTGTAGTTGGGGAGATTTTTCTTTCCCACCGTGCCTAAAAGTTGTCCCTTGTACAGCACCGCGGCGGCGTTTATCAGCTTTCCGTTTTTTATCAGGGGAAGTCCTACTACCGAAATAATTTCAAGTGCTTTTGTTTCTTCTCTGATGCGGTCAAGCTGTTCTTTTGCCGATTCGATAAGGAGCCTTTGACCGAACAGGTCGCCGCAGGTGTAGCCTGTTACGGAAAGCTCAGGGAAGGTGATGAGCTTTACGCCTTGGTCTGCGGCTTCTTTTATGTCGTTTATTATGTTAGAGCTGTTGAATTGCACGTCTGCCACTTTGATTTTTGGGGTGGCTGCGGCTACTTTTATGAATCCGTCTTTCATAGCTGTTGTTCCTTTTTTATTATTTATGGTTATTATGTTTGTTTCTTTCATTATTATCAAAAAAGGCTGCCGTTTCCGACAGCCCTTTTGTAACTGTTATCAACCAAAGATAGAGAGCAGACCGCCCGCAGCAACGGCAGAGCCGATAACGCCCGCTACGTTAGGCCCCATAGCATGCATAAGCAGGAAGTTGGAAGGATCTGTTTCCGCGCCCACCTTCTGGCTTACACGCGCTGCCATAGGAACCGCGGAAACGCCCGCAGAACCGATAAGAGGATTGAGCTTTCCGCCTGAGGCCTTGTTCATCAGCTTTGCAAACAGAACGCCTGCCGCTGTGCCTATGCTGAAAGCGATAAGTCCCAGCAGCAGTATAGCAAGAGTGTTTATGGAAAGGAAGTTTTCCGCAGTGGCGGTTGCGCCTACAGTGACGCCCAACATAATGGTGATAATGTTCATCAGCTCATTCTGCGCAGTCTTAACAAGTCTGTCAACAACTCCGCTTTCTCTGAACAGGTTACCCAGCATCAGCATACCCACAAGGGCGGTAGCGTCGGGAACGATAAAGGAAACCAGAATGGTAACCGCAATAGGGAAAATGATCTTTTCACGCTGTGAAACGGTACGCAGCTGCGACATTCTGATAGCTCTTTCCTTTTTGGTGGTAAGAGCCAGCATGATAGGTCTTTGGATAAAGGGTACCAGTGCCATATAAGAGTATGCCGCCACGGCGATAGAGCCTATCATACCGGGAGCTAACTTTGAAGTTACATAAATTGACGTAGGACCGTCGGCACCGCCTATGATACCGATAGAAGCCGCCTGCTCCATGGTGAAGTCGGTAATTCCCGCCGCGCTGAGTCCGCAGGCGCCGAGAAAGGTAACGAAGATACCTGCCTGTGCTGCCGCGCCCAGCAAAAAGCTTTTCGGGTTGGCGATCAGCGGACCGAAGTCGGTCATTGTTCCTATACCCAAGAAAATCAAGGGCGGGAAAATCTGAAGCTTAACGCCTAAGTACAATATATCAAGAAGTCCTCCGTCGTGCAGCACCTGACCGTAGTCAACCGAGCCGGACAGGAAAAATTCCGAGTGGTAAAGATTTGCGCCGGGGATATTTGTAAGCGCCATACCGAAGGCAATAGGCAGCAGGAGCAAGGGCTCGAACTTTTTAACTATTGCAAGGTACATCAGCACAAAGGACAGCAAAAGCATAACCGCTTCCTGCCAGCCAATATGAGCAAAAGCGGATTTTTCCGCCAATGTCTGTATAGTTTGCCAAAAGGTTTGTAACATTTTGCGTTAAATTCCTTTCTTTCTGTATTTATCGTATCGCTGTTAAGATGACATCAGCCGCTTAAAATGGTCTTGTGTTCTCGGCAATGCCCGCAGCACCCCAGCTGCTTCTGACAGCCTTTTCTTTTCTCTTGACGGAAGCGATCCTGTACTGCTTGCCCTCGCTTTCACCGTAAGCGGCAATGGCGGCGGCGATAACGGCGATTATTTCGTCATCATCCTCGTCCTCTTCAATTACCTCGGGTACAGGCACGGGAACAGGTGCAGGCGCAGGAACGGAAGCCTTCTGAGCCTCGCTCTGTGCCGATTTTTTAGGCTTAGGCTTGATGTTCATAACCTTTCCCAAAGCCCAAAGCACGATAACCAGCAGAATAAGTATCAGAAATACCACTACCAAGCCCGTTACCAATGTCGACCACATCAAATCAACATTTTCCGAGGGTATACGTCCTGCGGTACTGTCTGTTGTCTGAGCCGCTGCGTCAAGCAGCCTGATAAAGTTCATCATACAGCGCAACTCTCCTTTTTCTTTTATATGGTATAGGCAAATTTTTCAAC